>CAMYUO010000236.1 GCA_947302065.1 uncultured Clostridia bacterium
CATACTCGGTGACTTTGCCGTGGTCGTTGAAACAAAGCATTCCGTCATCACGCAGGAAGCTTCCGTTTTCAACAACGGTATGGCGGCTGAAATAGCGCAGGTCGCCTCTTACGCAGTCGCTGAGGCTCTTTGCGGTCTCGTCGTCATAGCTCAGGACTGTTTTGGAATATGAATTCTGATGCAGGACGAGATTTTTCTTTGAGTCGATATACTCCTGCATATCCTTATGGACATTGAGGTGGTTCGGTCTGATGTTGGTGATTCCTGCAACGTCGGGTGATTCTCTCATAGAGATGAGCTGGAAGCTTGAAAGCTCTACAACTGCCACATCTGCCTCGGAAATAGTCTCGACGATAGGCAGAAGCGCCTTGCCGATGTTGCCGCCGATATGTACACGCTTGCCCTCGGCTTTGAGGAACTCGCTGATAAGCGTAGTTGTGGTGGTCTTGCCGTCAGAGCCTGTAACGCCGTAGATGCGGCACGGGCAGAGGTCAAAGAACGTTTCCATCTCACTTGTGACTACGATGCCCATTTTTCTTGCCTTTTCAAGCTCGGGACGGTTATAGTAGAATCCCGGAGTCCTGAAAACAACGTCGCAGTTGTATATCTCGTCTATATAGTTCTCACCGAGCGAGAAATCTGCGCCCTTTGCAACAAACTCCTCATAGATAGCCTCATCAAAGTCGTCCTTGCTCTTCTGGTCGCAGATAACGACCTTTATGCCTTTGGACAGAAACAGTCTTATCAATGCCAGATGGCTTACGCCAACGCCGATAAAGGCTACCCTTTTGGTTTTCATCTCGGAAAAATATCTTTGTGATCTTGTCATAGCTCGTTTACTCCTTGCCGTATTGATATGATATGTTAGATAGTGCGCATTTACGCACTTTTGTAAGTGTGCATACCTAATCCATTATATTATACATCATTGCGTGCAAAATTTCAAGTATCAGGCAGGGTTATACACTGAAATTTAACATACAAAAATCGGGCTTTTGCGGGAGATTTTTTGGTGATGATACACACGGTTGCGTTTTATGTATAAATGTTTTATGTTTATTGCGTGGTTTTTGTTCAAAAGGTTAAATTTTTCTGAAAGGCGCAAAAGGGTATTGTAAAATGTCGAAAGATGAATTATAATGAATTTGTATGCAATACAACTTGTGAAAATGCAAAAAATGGATACGGAGGAAAATAACAATGGCAAATAACGCTGACAAGATCCTTTTTGACAACAATTCGAGAGTAGCTCCTTTGGGACTCATCGCAATGGACGGTGCTAAAGAGCTTGGCGAAAAGGTCAACTGGTATCTGACAAACTGGGCTAACGAGAACGAATATGCAGTGGACACTTTCCTTGTAGAAGCTGACTGCCCGAGATTCTCATCCGGAGACGGAAAGGGTCTGATCAAGCAGACAGTAAGAGGAAACGATGTATTCATCCTCTGCGACGTTGGCAATTACAACTGCAAGTACAAGCTTTTCGGACAGCTCAACTGCATGTCGCCTGACGATCATTATCAGGATCTGAAGAGAATTATCCAGGCTGCCAGCGGTAAGACCCACAGAATAAATGTTATCATGCCTACACTTTACGGCGGCAGACAGCACAGAAGAAACTACCGTGAGTCTCTTGACTGCGCTGTTGCACTGCAGGAGCTGCAGGCAATGGGCGTATCAAACATCCTCACATTTGACGCTCACGATCCCCGTGTCCAGAACGCTATCCCGCTTATGGGATTTGACAATATCATACCTTCATATCAGGTGCTCAAGGCTATGTTCAGAAGCATCGAGGATTTCAAGCCTAACAAGGAGCACTACATGATCGTATCACCTGACGAGGGTGCTATCAACAGAAACATGTACTATGCTGCTATCCTCGGCGTTGATCTGGGTATGTTCTACAAGAGACGTGACTACTCTACTATCGTAAACGGCAGAAACCCGATCGTTGCACACGAATACATGGGCAACGACGTTGCAGGCAAGGATATCTTCGTTGCAGACGATATCATTTCTTCGGGCGAATCCATGCTCGACATCGCTATCGAGCTGAAAAAGCGCAAGGCTAACAGAATTTTCTGCTACGCTACTTATCCTATCTTCACAAACGGTCTTGATGCATTTGACAAGGCATATGCAGACGGCATAATCGACGGAGTTTTCGGCACGAACCTGACATACAGGACACCTGAGCTGCTGGCAAGCCCGTGGTTCCATGATGTTGACTGTGCTAAATACATCGCTTACTACATTGCATCGCTCAACCACGATCTTTCGATCTCTAACGTTATTGATCCTCACTCAAAGATCCAGGCGCTGCTCCAGAAGTACGGCGTAAAGTAAGAAACAAAAAAGCTCCTCGCAGATCGGGGAGCTTTTATTATTGACAGGAGTAAAATAAAATGATTTTTGCGGGAATAGTTGCAGGCGGCAGCGGAACAAGAATGAAAAGCTCGAACGTACCCAAGCAGTTCATAAGGGTGCTGGACAAGCCGATAATCATTTACACGGTCGAAAAATTTGCTGCGCAAAAGCACATAAACGAGATATACATAGGCATCAAGCCCGAATGGCACACGGTAATGGACGAGCTGCTCAGAGAATACAACATCGACACAAAGCGTGTAAAGGTCGTTGACGGCGGCAGTGACCGCAACGAGACCGTGATGAACATTGTCGGTGCGATAAAGGCTGCGCACCAAATCAAAAAGGGCGATATAATCCTCACGCACGATGCGGTAAGACCGTTTCTGACAGAAAAAATGATAGAGGATAATATCATCGCTGCGCTCAAATACTCTGCATGCGGAACATATGTGAAATGCGTTGACACGGTGGTGAGCTCGGACGACGGTGACATAGTTGACGGCACGCTCGATCGCAGCAGACTTTACCGTGCACAGACACCGCAGAGCTTTGACATCACGCTGCTCGACAAGTATTATAATGAGCTTGACGACGAGCAGAAAAGCAAGCTGACCGACACATGCAGCATTTTCACTGCCAAGGGCGAAAAGATACACATCGTTGAGGGTGACGCTATCAACATCAATATAACTACCGACAGCGACCTTATCATCGCAAAGCTTTTGGCATCGAGGGTATGAGATATGAAACTTGTTACACTTGTTGAAAACACGCAGGGTGCGACCGGCTGTGTCTGCGAACACGGGCTGTGCATTTATGCCGAGACGGCAAATCACAAGCTGCTCGTTGACAGCGGACAGACTGATGCGCTGATTGGCAACGCTCATCTGCTGGGCATTGACCTTTCAGCTGTTGACACGGTCATACTCAGCCATGGGCACTATGACCACTCGGGCGGGATACTCCCCTTTTCACAACTCAACAAAAGCGCAAGGATAATCATGCACCAAAAAGCGCCCGAGCCGCATTTCAACGGCGACAGATATATCGGTATCGACGAGGATATTATGAAGCTGCCGAATGTTGAACTTATCGGCGGTGACACCAGACTTGACGATGAGCTGTTCGTGTTTTCGGGCATCACAGGGCGCAGATGCTTTCCGCAGGGCAATCTCAAACTGAAAATGCTCGCAGGCGGCGAAAAGGTGTGCGATAATTTTGCACACGAGCAGTGCGTTGTTATCTCGCAGTGCGGAAAGAACATACTTATCTCGGGTTGTGCGCACAACGGGATACTCAACATTCTTGACAGGTACAAAGAGCTGTTCGGCAGTTATCCCGACTATGTGATAAGCGGTTTTCACATGATGAAAAAAGACGGCGAGCACTCACCCGATGAGATAGCCGTTATCGAGCAGACGGCAAGAGAGCTTGCAGGGCTTGACACGGTGTTTTACTCGGGACACTGCACAGGCGAATCTGCATTCGAGCGCATGAAGGCAATAATGGGTGACAAGCTCAGAGCGCTGCACAGCGGCGACGAAATAATACTATGACAAAAAGAACTCCCCGCCCGGAGAGTTCTTTTTATTGTACATATTTTCGGACAGTTATTATCTCTTGTAAGTTGTTCCGAGATACTCGATATGGTCGATATTATCAACGTCGATAAAGCTTTTCAGATCAA
>CAMYUO010000237.1 GCA_947302065.1 uncultured Clostridia bacterium
CTGCTGCTGTGACCTTATCTGCCTCGATTCCTGCTGCGAATGTATGGGCGGCGACCTTATCCCTTGCTGTTAAGTGAACAACCGGGGGAAACCCTTTTGGAGAAGGGTTATCCCCCAGACCCCTTTCCTAAACCTTTTATAGATTTTCGGCTGTTGGGGGTTTCACTCCCATCAGCCGAAAATATGTAAGAGCCTAAGAGAGAGTATGAAGAACAGTTCTTCTCTAAGAGAGTGTCCCAACATCTACGCACACTCCGATATCTCAAATAAAAGAGGTAAGACATCTTGTCCTACCTCTTTTTTGCATATCAGAGTTTTGTTACGCCAATAGTTACCTTTTCGCCGTTGATATCCCACTCCTTGGAGTTCTGTGCGGTCTCGCCGTACTTGATATCCTCTGCGAGAACGTCCTTGCTGATCTGCTCAGCGTTCTTCTTTACAAGCTCAGCGAGCTTATCGTTGCCTGTGAGTGAAACAGTGATATGATCCATAACCTCAAAGCCTGAATCCTTACGCATTGTCTGGATCTTGCTGGTGATCTCTCTTACGAAGCCTTCCTCGATAAGCTCATCTGTGAGCGTTGTGCTCAGAGCGACAGTTACCTTGCCCTCTGTGAGAGTGAAGAAGCCTTCCTTCTGCTGTGATTCGATAAGCAGATCTTCCTTGGAAAGAGTTATCTCGCCTGTTGAGATATTCATCTTGAGGAATCCTGTCTCGTCGAGCTCAGCCATAGCCTTATGACCGTCAAGCTCGGTGAGGTTATTTCTTATCTCGCCGAGGTTCTTGCCGAACTTAGGACCGAGAGTCTTGAGCTGCGGCTTGAATGAATACGTCGTGAACGCTCTCAGATCGCTTGAACTTATAATCAATGTAAGAAGATGCGTCCTGAGTGAACACAACGTCCTTTACGTTCAGCTCATCTCTGATGATATCGGTATAGAAGCTGTCGAGCGTATGGTCAGCGCATACATACATAACGCTCAGCGGCTGTCTGTTCTTGAGGTTAGAGCCGTTTCTTGCGCTTCTTCCGAGAACGACGATATCAAGAACTTCGTCCATATCGCTTTCGAGCTGCTTGTCTATCAGCTTTTCGTCGACCTCAGGGTAGAGGCAGAGGTGAATGCTCTCCGGAGCGTCCTTGTCAACGCTCTTTACGAGGTTCTGATATATCTCCTCTGTGATGAACGGAACCATCGGAGCAGCGACTTTGCAAAGGTTAACGAGCGCAGTGTAGAGAGTCATATAAGCATTTATCTTATCCTGGCTCATGCCCTGTGCCCAGTATCTTTCACGTCCACGTCTAACATACCAGTTGGACAGGTCGTCAACGAACTCCTGCATAGCCTTTGCAGCCTCAGGTATCCTGTAATTTGCGAGGTTCTCATCAGCAGCCTTTATCATGGAATTCATCTTGGAGAGAATCCACTTATCCATAACGGACAGTTTGTCGTACTCTATCTTGTACTGTGTCGGGTCAAACTTGTCTATGTTAGCATAGAGGATATAGAAAGCGTATGTGTTCCACAGTGTGCCCATGAACTTTCTCTGACCCTCTGTAACGACTTTGCCGTGGAACTTGTTAGGCAGCCACGGAGCAGAGTTGGTGTAGAAATACCATCTGATAGCGTCTGCGCCGTATGTCTGGAGAGCTTCCATCGGGTCAACGGCGTTGCCCTTTGACTTGGACATCTTCTGACCGTTCTCGTCCTGAACGAGACCGAGCACGATAACGTTCTTGTATGGTGCCTTGTCAAAGATGAGTGTCGAGATAGCCAGCAGTGAGTAGAACCAGCCTCTTGTCTGGTCAACAGCCTCCGAGATAAAGTCAGCAGGGAACTGGCTTTCAAACAGCTCCTTGTTCTCGAACGGATAATGGTGCTGTGCAAAAGGCATAGCGCCCGAGTCAAACCAGCAGTCGATAACTTCTGTTACTCTCTTCATCTGCTTGCCGCACTTCGGACACTTGATAGTTACAGCATCGATGTACGGTCTGTGCAGCTCTATCTCGTCAGGGCAGTTGTCCGACATTGATTTGAGCTCCTCAATAGAGCCGATAGAATGTCTGTGACCGCACTCACACTCCCAGATGTTCAGCGGTGTGCCCCAGTATCTGTTTCTTGAAATGCCCCAGTCCTGAACGTTCTTGAGCCAGTCTCCGAAACGTCCCGAGCCGATGCTTTCAGGTATCCAGTTGATAGTGTTATTATTGGCGATGAGCCTGTCCTTGACATCGGTCATCTTGATGAACCACGAATCTCTTGCATAGTAGATAAGCGGTGAATTGCATCTCCAGCAGTGTGGATACTCATGCTCGAACTTAGGTGCAGCGAACAGCTTGCCCTGTGCATCGAGATCCTTGAGCACCTCAGGGTCTGCTTTCTTTACGAACAGTCCTGCGTATGGAGTTTCCTTTGTCATTTCGCCCTTTGCGTCAACGAACTGAACGAACGGCAGGTCATAAGCTCTGCCTATCCTTGCGTCGTCCTCACCGAATGCAGGAGCGATATGAACGATACCTGTACCGTCAGACATAGAAACGTAGCTGTCGCAGGTAACGAAATGAGCTTTCTTGCCCTGCTTTGCAGCACATTCACCTGCACACTCGAACAGAGGTTCATATTCAGTCTTTTCAAGGTCTGTGCCGACATAGCTCTCGAGTATCTCGTAAGCTGCCTCGCCGTCTTTTGCAAGACTGCCGAGAACAGTGTCGAGCAGTGCCTGTGCCATGATGTATGTGTATCCGTCAGCTGCCTTTACCTTGCAATAGGTGTCTGTCGGGCTCACGCACAGAGCAACGTTTGAAGGCAGAGTCCATGGGGTAGTTGTCCATGCAAGGAAATATGCGTCCTGATCCTTGATCTTGAAACGAACTATCGCAGAACGCTCCTTGACGGTCTTGTATCCCTGAGCCACCTCGTGAGAGGAAAGCGGAGTTCCGCATCTCGGGCAGTAAGGAACGATCTTGAATCCCTTGTAAAGCAGTCCTTTGTCATAGATCTGCTTGAGTGCCCACCACTCAGACTCGATAAACTCATTGTGATATGTTACATATGGGTTTTCCATATCAGCCCAGAAGCCGACAGCAGAGGAGAACTGCTCCCACATGCCCTTGTATTTCCATACAGATTCCTTGCACATCTTGATGAAAGGCTCAAGACCGTATTCCTCGATCTGCTCCTTGCCGTCGATGCCGAGGATCTTTTCAACTTCAAGCTCAACAGGAAGACCGTGTGTGTCCCAGCCTGCTTTTCTGGGCACCATCTTGCCCTTCATTGTGTGATATCTCGGGATCATATCCTTGATAGCACGGGTGAGTTTGCCGTCGGAGGACCGTCATAGAAAACATATGATTCACCCTTCTGACGTGAATCTATGCTCTTTTCAAAGATCTTGTTCTCTTCCCAGAACTTTTCGATCTGCTTTTCTCTCTGAACAAAGTTCAGGTCTGTCGAGACTTTCTTGTACATAGCGACTCTTTCCTTTCAAAAAGTTTACAAAAACTAAAAAAGCCTCCGTCCCTTGAAAAAAGGACGAAAGCAAAGCTTACGCAACCACCTGTTTTCATCATACGTGATAGTATGAGCTTTTCGTAACGAGAAAAGAAACGGCTCAGCTTACTGATATTTTCAGCCTTGCGACTCGGAAGTGATCTTCTGCTTTGAGGTAATAGTGCCGCACTCACACTCTCAGCGGCTCGCTGTGACGTTCCCGATAAAGCATACTGTCTTCGTCAAAGTCTTTCAAATATGCAAAAATTATATCACACTCAAACGCAGTTGTCAAGGCAATGACCGCATTTTTAAAGGAAATATAACATATTTGCGCCGCCAAAAGCAAGAATAACTGCCTGAAAGATTGACATTTCGGGCAGTGTGTTATATAATAAAAGAGTATGTAATCTTAATGTGCCTGCTTTTGCGGACATATGAAAGGAGAGATAGAAGTGCTGTCAGTAGTTATCCCGAGCTATAACGAAGAAGGCAACGTAGTCAGAGCGGCTGACGAGGTATCGAAGCTGCTTGAGGACAATGGAATAGATTATG
>CAMYUO010000238.1 GCA_947302065.1 uncultured Clostridia bacterium
CAGCTTGCCGCCGACTTTCTCGATGTTCTTTTTTACAACGTCCATTCCCACGCCTCTGCCCGAATACTCGGTTATCTTTTCGTTGGTCGAAAATCCCGCAGCTACGGTGAATGCGTAAACTTCCTTATCAGTGTATTCATTCTCGGGTCTGGTCAGCAAGCCGTTTTTCTTTGCCTTGGCAAGTATCTTTGCCCTGTCCATTCCCGCACCGTTGTCACGGCAGGAAATAACGACTTCGCCCGAATCATACCCTGCCGAGAGCGTTACCGTCGGCGGATCTGTCTTGCCTGCCGCAGCTCTCTCCTCGGGCAGCTCTATTCCGTGATCGACAGCATTTCTCGTGATGTGCATCAAAGGATCGTTGAGTATGTCGACTATGCTCTTGTCTACCTCGGTCTCCTCGCCCTCAAACACCAGCGTTACGCCCTTTCCGAGCTTCTGGTTCATGTCACGCACAACTCTGTTCATCTTCTGGAACGCCACCGAAACAGGCACCATTCGTATGCTCATTACCGAGTCCTGCAATTCGTCTGTCAGCTTTTTAAGCTCACGGGCGGATTTGTTGAAACGGTCAAGGTCAACACCAAGGTTCTTCAGATCGGGACTCGACGTCACGCTGCCCTGCGTGATGACTATCTCTGCCACAAGGTCAAGCAGCTGGTTAAGCTTTTCAAGATTGACAGTGATAAGGCTCTGTTCGTGCTTTTCGGCAGGCTTTTTTGGCGGCTGCTTGGGAGCCTGCTGCGCCTTTGCCTCGCTGACCGCTGCCTCTGCCTGCTCGGGAGTCTGTGCAGCAGGTGCAGGCTGCGCAGGAGCAGGTGCGGGAGCTGCGCTCTTATCGGGCTTGTGCAGCTGCTCTGCCTTTTCAACATTTATTCCGTCTTCCAAAAATTCAAGGACTTTCTTGGCATCATCGGTTATCAGCTTGATGATAAGTCCGTGCGCTTTTATCTCGTCATCGGCACTGTCCTCGTCAAGATCAACAGGCACCGTCGAGCATACCTCGGCTATCTGCCCGAGACCTCGCAGAAGCACAAAACCTCTCGCAGACGGCATCGCACAGGTCTCCTGATAGGTCACACGGTATGTCAGTATGCTCTCGTCCTCGTCATCGGGGAAATACTGCGAAATGTCATCGCCGCCCGATGCACCGCCTGCCGCCGCCGCAGGAGCATCCTCGCCTTTCATCTGCGCCGCAAATGCGTGTATTTTTCCCTCTAATTCCGAAAAATCGGTCAGAGGGATATCATCGTCCTGAATGTTGTCAAGCTCATTTTTCAGATTGTCCGAGCTTGCAAATAAAAGCTCGTAAAGACCCGGCTTGTCGTACTTTACATTCGGGTCATCACGAATGATATAGAAAAGATCCTCGACTGCGTGAGCGAGCGTGGACATGTTCTGTAAGCCCATCATCGCCGCCGAGCCTTTTATCGTGTGCATCGTGCGGAAGATCTCGTTGATCTCCTCGGTGCCGATAGTTTCTTCCTGTTCGGTGCGCATAAGGATATCGTCGAGCTTTTCGAGCAGGTCGCCCGTCTCGAACACGAACATATCCAGCATACTTTCCATTCCGGCTTCAAATTTCGGCATAACAGTCAGTCTCTCCTCTCATAGTGATGTTTTCATTTAGGGGGCTTTCCGGTCGCCCCCTAAAACCCCTTCGGGTGCAAAAACTAATACTTTGTAAGTTACCGTCAGTAAATAGTTGTGGGTATTCTCTTGGGAGTGTTTTTTCTCAAATTCTCTTTTCTGAACTTTCTACTATTTTCTGTATCAGGAGTCACTCTCCTGATACAGAAAATACTAAAGAGGTTTAGGAAGGGGGTCTGGGGGATAACCCTTCTCCAAAAGGGTGTCCCCCAGCTATTCGCTGTCAGTATCATTGTCAGCGATAAAGCTGTACCCGTTTTCTTTGAGAATTTTAAGTGCTGTTTTATAATTCACTCCGCCGACAAGATGCCTGCGGAAGCCCTCACCTGTCGTGTAAAATATCACCGTGCACGTCCCGAAAAGCCGTGCCAGCGGGTTTCTGCGTATCGTGACCTTGGTGATGTTCTTACGCTTGAGAGCTATCTTGTGGAACGTGTACCAGCGGCAGTATGACAGCGTAACGTGCTCGCCCTCAAAACCCATAGAGGTCGACACCGCCGCCTCGCATTTGACTATCGTCATCCAGATAAGCGGCAAAGCCACCATTATCTCGATGAATACTATCTGCGACTTGCGCCACGGGAAAAGATACTGCATCAGCGTGCCCACTGCAAGCGGAACAGCCGCCGAAAGCGCAGGCGGCACGATAAATCCCGGTATGCACGCCTTGCTCGTCTTGACCTGCGGCTTGCACAGAGAAAATTCGGGAGCGAGCAGCTTTGCGCTGTGCACAGCGTCCTTTGAGGTCGTTATCGGGATAAGTGCGCTTATCTCCTTGCGCCGCTTTCCGTAGCCCGTGCAGGAAACCTCCACCGAGCAGATGTTGAACATCCGCATAAAGAACGACTGCGTAAAATCAAGATAATTCATATACCTGCGCCGCAGAAGATGATGCCTGCGTTCGCCTTTTCCGCTGCGTATGCGCACAAAGTTCTTTCCTCGCTTGCAGGTGAAATCCCAGTGCCGCAGAAGATTTGACAAAAATGACATCAGCCACATAAGCCCGATGAGCAGCCCTGCCGCAAGAAAATACAGCTCGATGCCCGAGCGCTCGATGAACTCTATCTGCGTGCCGACCTCGTCGAGCAGACGCCTGCTTATCTCGCTGTCGGTGATGATATACGCCTGATAAAGTATCGTCAGAAGCACGATGATCCCCGAGATCGCCGATGTGAACAGCAGCGAGAAAATGAACATCTGCTTTTTCGGCGGCTTGAATACGAATCCCGGCTGAGATTTTGCCTTTTGCGAAACGATGTGATATATCTCCATCGCCTTTGATTTTGTCAGGTCTATGCGTATGTCCGACGACTGAACGCAGTGAGCGTCCGTGTCGATATATACCGAGCAGCTGTGCAGGATATACGCTATCGGTCCCTGACACAGCGACAGCGACGATATGTCCTCAAAATACACGATAGTGCGTGTCATGCCCATAAAGCCCGTGTGTGCGATTATGCAGTCCTCACCAAGCTCGAAATAAACAAGTATCCACCTCGTCAGCGCAAACAGCAGTATCACCAGCAGGATAACAAGGTCGAACCAGTTCGCCTCCAGCCAGCTTTTTATATCAAACTGCGTCGCAAGAAGATACTTTGCCAGCGACAGCAAAAGCAGCCACAGATACCTCGCCATATATTTGATTATCTTGATGGGGTGCTGGCGGAACGACAAAAACTCCTTTGCGAGCACTTTAAGGTCTTTTTTTGAAGTATCGCTCACAAAGGCTCACCTCCGCTGCTTTCGAGCCTGCGGCGTATCGCCTCGTTGACAGTGTCCGATATCTCCCTCGCCTGCTTTCTTGTCATAAACGGCAGAATGCTCTTTGCACCGGGACAGTTGAGTACAACAAAATTAAACCCCGTGATAACGCTCAAAGGCGTCAGCACGGTAGTTACGCTGATGACCGAGCTTGTCGGCACGAACTGGTGCGAGAGGATAAAAAATCCCTTGCGCAGCTTTATCTCCCTGCCGCTGACCTCGTATTTTGCAACGAGGACATATATCGGGAAGACCGTAACTGCGGTTATCATCAGCGCAGCCCACGTCATATCTGCGATGATAAGTATATTCTGCGACACATATCCGCTTATAGCGTGCAGCAGGCTCTTGAATGCAGCTTCAAGCCCGAAGGCGAGCGCAAAGAACCAGAACACCGTCCTTTTGCAGGCACGGTATATTTTTGGGATAAACATACCGATTTCTCCTCAGAAAAAGAATAACCAAGCAATACCCTTCTATTGTTCCCAAAAAATCTTTTTTATATTTATTTACGCACAAATTAAAACGTTTGCACCCAAAACAAGAACTATTCAAAAGAATGTCAAGCCGACCTTCTGCGGTCGGCTTGAGGATACCGACGTTACCACAGGGTAAGG
>CAMYUO010000239.1 GCA_947302065.1 uncultured Clostridia bacterium
TTGTTTCTTTTCCATTTTTTCCGTCCTCCCTTAACCAAAATAACTGTTTGCTGCCCGGTTATACAGATACAGCGCCTTGCAGACCTTTTTCAGAGCATCGCTGCCCTCGTTTCTGTCAAGCACGTTGTAGCAATAGGTCAGCGGGTAGTATTCCACATAACCGCCATTATCTATTGCAGGCACCCCAAAATGCAAAGCAATAGTACTGTCAAGCTCCGCTGCACTGATACCACGAATGCGGAACACCCAATAGTCTCCCGTTCGCTCAACATCAGCATCATAGTTTGAGCTTGTTTGAAAATTAGCACAAACAACAAAAGTCATTTCGTTTTCGCTCTTGAAATAAAGTGAAATTGTTGTCTCTGATTTGAGCGAGAGCGTCACGCCCTCAAATGTCACGCCTTCGGGGAGAGACCTACCGTATATATCCAAATCATACGGCTTGTCTATATTGCCTGCGCTGACCTCATCAACTGCATCGTAATTGGTGTTAAGACCGTCATTTGCAAAAGTACTGCCAACACCGAAATACTCCTGTGCGGCGGAGCCGTAATTGAGCATTGCTTTGACAAGATTGACAATCTCAAAGCTGTAATCATTGGAATTGTCGAGGATATATTTCGCATACTCACGCACCGAGTAGGTGTATTTAGTGCCTTTGGTTTCGCCGTCAACTATCTGCGCCGTTATAGCTGATGCCATATCCTTTGCGCTGACCTTGCACTTGAACTGATAATATGTCGTGCCGTCCACAGTCGCAGTCTTATCCAGAACGTCCTTGACAAACAGCTCCTGCGTCTCGGTCTTGCTGCCGTTTGGAACGGTGAAGATCATCTTTGCGGTCTCGCTGTTTTTCACGCTGTCGTCAAGATCCATATAGAAATTAACGCCGATATCGCCGTCAAGGCTGAGCGAGTGTCCGTAGAGGCGAGCACCAATACCGTCGGCAAAGTCAAACTCTGCCGAAACGACGGCGTGGTGCCCTGGCATTATGAACGAATATGTGCCGTCGGCATTCTTTGTTACGCCGGACGTACTGCCACCGACTGAAACGCTCTTGACCGCATAACCCTCATCAGGTGTCACGGTCAGGGTAACCGTCTCGCCCTGCGCCGCCAATGATCTGTCAGCGCTCACACTGCCATGTGGGATATAGCAGTAAACGATGACTGTGTGATAGAGGATAGGCTTTATCTCAGCCGAAACGTTAGCATCCCCGGCTGGCATTGTGAAGGAATATGTGCCGTCGGCATTATCTGTAAGCGCAACATCACCGTCGTTTACCGAAACGCTCTTGACCGCATAACCCTCATCGGGTGTCACGGTCAGAGTAACTGTCTCACCTTGCAACGCCAACGGTCTGTCAGCACTCACTCTGCCGTTTGCGATATCGCTGGCAACGCTGACATTGTAAGCAGGTATAAACTGAGCATCAGTAATCGGGTTATTTTTAGCGAGATTCATATATGATATGATATATGACGATATATACGGATAATAAACCTTTATCTTCTCATCTTCGGCGTTGATTTCAGGACGCACCAAATATCTACCGTCGGTAAAATTCCAAGACAACGTTGACGGATCACACAGCATATAAATAGAAGTCAGATTCGTGCAATTCCTGAATGCATTGCCTGCGATCGTTGTAACAGAACTCGGAACAACTACGGAAGAATATCTGGCAGGATTTGAAATGGAAGTTGCTCCGATCTCCATAGTTTTCTCAGGGAATGTTAATTGTTCAAGCGGAGCTAATTCAACCACAGTCCTTTCATCAAATGCATTGTCTCCGATCGTTTTAACACTGCTGGGAATAGTAACAGAAGCAAGACTGCTGCACCCTTTGAACGCCTTCTCCCCGATTGTCTCAACGCCTTCCTGGATAGTTACATGTTCAAGAGCAGTGCATGCTTCAAATGCTCCCTGTCCGATAGTTTTAACGCTGCCGGGGATAGTTACTTGTTTTAGGTTGCCACAGGATGTAAATGCACAGTTACCAATTTCTTTTACGCCTTCTGAGATAGTTAATTGTTCAAGATAACGGCAATCTCCAAATGCGCTTCTACCAAAATATTCAACACTACCTGGGATAACAACTCTTTCAAGACAACTACTGCTCATAAATGCTTCAATACAAATTGAGGTTATCCCTTCCGATATCTCCACAGAGGTTATGGAAGAATTGTACCAGAACCAAGAGTTATTCTCCATTTCACCCTCACCTGTGATAGTAAGCTTTCTGGTGTCAGAATCATAAGACCAGAAAGCATTTGGACCGCATTTTCCGCTGGTTTCTATAGCGCTCGCCGTTATATCCGACCCGCAAAGCAGCCCTGTGAGATCGCTGCCCTGCGGCAATGCAGTTCCCACCATCAGCAGAGCGAGTGCGCCTGCGACCAGCTTTTTGAATAAAGTTCCTTTCATAGTTTTCCTCCCGTAATATTTATCTCTGTTGTCCGCATTGTAAAATGCACATATATATAATATTATAGCTTATTGTCTTAACAAAAACTATGGACAAAATAACGATTTTGCGCCCCGATAAATGTTAAACCTGCACACAAAAAGCAGCACCTGCGAGCGCATCAGCATAGCAAAAGAAAAACATAAGATCCTTTTTCTGTTCATCGTATTATCCCCATAATTATTGATCGGTTTTAATACCCCATAAAAATTATATCAGATTTTTAAAAACTGCAACATCCTAAAGGTAAATGATTTGACAATTGTGCTGTACCGTTTTGTCGGATTTTTCAATACCCATTTCGCAAAATAATACCGTATCTGCACCAAGGTCATTTCCGATCAACTCCTGATCTCAGCTTTTGACACAGCGTAAAAAGCAGAAAGAGCCAGCCTGAGCTGACTCGATCTGTTGATTTATTGAGATGATTATGAAATGGTGTAATTATTGCTTTTCACGCCTTTTTCTGAATGCAATGAAGCATACCAGTGCGCCGATAGCTGCTGAGCCGACACAGGAAAGTGTAAGCGTTCCTGCACCGATAACAGAGGCTGCTGCCTTGCTGTTAGATTCGCTCGAAGTCTCAGACTCTGACGAACTGTCCGTGCTCGAAGATGACGGATCGGGATCAGGTGACGGCTTTGCCTTTTCTGTTCTGAAGAAAATGTACAGACCCTTTAAGCTGTCATTGTACCCGAATTCCTCGCTCACGATGTTGACCGTATCGGTCTTTCCGAAAAGCCTTATGCCCGAATTCATACCGTCAGGGACTTTGTTGCTTCCCTTCTGAGCGATAATGTCAGCTGTTATCGGGTCGCCTGCGGCTTTGTCCTTTGTAACATACAGTGACAGCCACTGCTTGCCGACATCACCGTTCATATCGCCGTAATCACCGAGCTTGTCATTCTTAAAGCCCTTATCGGCACGGTTGCAGTGCACATTTTCATAATATGTGTATTTTGAACGTCCCTTTTCGTCGCTGCTCTCGTTGACCATGATGCGAGGGATAGGTTTCATTTCCTGGTGGTAATACTGGTATCTGTCGTAAATTGCGTAAGCTGCAGAGCCGATGGCGATGATTATACCTGCGATACACAGTGCTTTGCCGATGTAAGCTCTTCGAGAAGAAATTATGGAAAACTCAACATCCCTGTCGGCATCCCCGACTGCACGGACTTCTTTCACACCTTCATTGAACTTTGAGCCTATCTCCTGATTTATTCTATCGTAATCGTTATCGTGCACGTCTATCTCTGCCATGATAGTCTTAAACTCTTTATTATCTTTCAGATGCACTTCAATCTGTTTTCGCATCTCCTCGGGTATTTCCTCATAAACCATACACAACGTCTGGAATCTTATAGTTGCATTGAAATCCTTCGAATTTGGAATATTGTATTTTTCCCTTACCTCCTGAGCCATTGTCAGCAGACGCTGATGGAGTTCCACGTTTCTGTCCGAAATATAATCCATAGCATCTTTTGCAGATGCTATGACTGTCTCCATGCATGAACCCTTTGCCCACAGCACGCCACCCGCAATAGCAAACAGAA
>CAMYUO010000240.1 GCA_947302065.1 uncultured Clostridia bacterium
CCGAAAGATTTTATATAGCGCAGCTCGATACCGAAAAAGAGGATTGCGACATAACGGGATACCGTGATGTTACGCCTGCCTGCAGCGGCGGCGGACACGAGCTTTCCGCATTTGATGCGATACTCAATACACTTGCCGGAGTGTCTGCGATAGTTGCACAGCGTGTCGGTTACGGTGCACAGGACTTCATTTCGCAAAAAGGTATCGCCGTGTACCAGATGCCGCTTCAGATAGAGCAGGCGATATGTCTGCTCATGGAAGAAAAACAATGGGAGGTTGACAAATGGCTATCTCATACGAAGAGTTGACGACAAAGCACCCTTGCTTTGCCCGGGGCGATAAAAGCAACAACGGACGAATACATCTTCCGATAAGTCCGAGCTGCAATATAGAGTGTAAATTCTGCGAGCGAAGCTTTAACAGCTACGAGGTAAGACCCGGCGTGAGCAGAACGGTCATCACACCGCAGGAAGCGATAGATGCGATACGCAGAGCCTTGGAGTTCTGCCCCGATATAAAGGTCGCAGGCATCGCAGGACCCGGCGATACGCTCGCAAGCCCGTTCGCACTCGAAACGTTCAGGCTAATCAAAAAAGAGTTCCCGCAGCTTGTAAAGTGCATGAGCACAAACGGACTTCTGCTTGCCGAAAAAGCACAGGAGGTCATTGATGTCGGCATCGACTCGCTGACAGTAACGGTCAATGCGGTCGATCCGCAGATAGAGGCTCAGCTCAACGACGGCATCTACTGGCACGGACAGCACATCACAGGAGTTGAGGCTGCCAAGATACTTATAGAGCAGCAGCTCAAAGGCATCAAGCTCGTAAGCGACGCAGGCATCACACTGAAGGTCAATACCGTGCTTGTGCCCGAGATCAATTCGGATCATATCGAAACGATAGCACAGACCGTTGCCGAGGCAGGTGCGAGCATATACAATATTATCCCGCTGATACCGCAGCACAAGCTCAAAGACAGCAGGGAACCCGACTGTATGGAACGGGAAAGAGCGATACTCAGAGCATCAAAGTATATTGATGTTTTCAGACACTGTCAGCGCTGCCGTGCCGATGCGGTCGGCATACCCGGCGGAGAGGATTTCGGCGACAGGATATATGTTGACCTGCAAAGGCTGTCAAGACAGGATACATTTTCACACGGCTGATAATAAGAATGAATATATGGAGGTAAAGTAAAATGGCTAAGGAATTAAGACAGATCGCAATATACGGAAAGGGAGGTATCGGCAAGTCGACTACAACGCAGAATCTTACAGCGGGACTTGTCGAAAGAGGAAATCACGTAATGGTCGTAGGCTGTGACCCGAAGGCAGACTCAACAAGACTTCTGCTCGGCGGACTGCATCAGAAAACGGTGCTTGATACCCTCAGAGATCAGGGCGAGGACGAGATCGAGCTCGATTCTATCCTCAAGGAAGGCTTTATGGGTACAAAGTGCGTTGAGTCGGGCGGACCGGAGCCGGGTGTCGGCTGTGCAGGACGTGGTATCATCACCTCGATCGGACTTCTCGAAAGGCTCGGAGCATACACCGAGGATCTTGACTATGTTTTCTACGATGTCCTTGGAGACGTTGTCTGCGGCGGTTTCGCAATGCCTATCCGTGAGGGCAAGGCAAAGGAGATCTACATCGTAGCCAGCGGCGAGATGATGGCTCTTTATGCGGCAAACAACATCTCAAAGGGTATCGCAAGATATGCCCGTCAGGGCGGCGTAAGGCTGGGCGGTATCATCTGCAACAGCAGAAACGTTGACCGTGAGGCAGAGCTTGTAAGAGCCTTCGCAAAGGAGCTCGGAACACAGATGATACACTTTGTTCCCCGTGACAACGATGTTCAGAGAGCAGAGATCAGAAAGAAAACCGTTATCCAGCACTTCCCGCAGTCAAGACAGGCAGACGAGTACAGAGCACTCGCAGAAAAGATCGAGCAGAACGATATGTTCGTGATCCCCAAGCCGATGACACAGGAAAGACTTGAAGAGATACTCTTTGAGTACGGACTTATGGAAAACGTTGAAGCTGATTACAGGATCTGATAGGAGAGTGCTTTTATGAGTAAAGTCAATTTGAATATACCCGAGGTGGAAATAAGAGAGATACGCCTCGGCTCGATAACAGGCTTTCAGGGTACTGCAAAGGAGCTTGTTTCAGCCTGCTCGGGCTGTGCAAAGCTCAAGGATAAAAACCGTTCATTCAGTCAGTGCCTCGGCTGCGGCACATCAAATGCCGCTTGTACGCTGACGCTCATACAGGACGCTGCGATCATCTCGCACGGTCCTGTGGGCTGCTCGACCTGTCTGCACGAGTTTGCTTTTACATACCGTGTAAACGCTTACCTTCGCCAGCTCGACCACCCGACACAGAGAAAGATATTTTCGACTAACCTTGAAGAAAAGGACACTATCTACGGCGGTGCAAAAAAGCTCGAATCCGCTATCCGTGAGGTGTTCAAAAGAGCAAAGCCAAAGGCGATCTTCGTCATAACGACCTGTGCCGCAGGTATCATAGGCGACGATGTTGAGAGCGTGACCAACGCCGCAGAGAAAGAGCTTGGGATACCCGTTGTCGCAGTATTCTGCGAGGGCTTCCGTTCAAAGATGTGGACATCGGGCTTCGATGCAGGCTATCATGGCATCGCAAGAAAGATAATCAAGCCTGCAAGACAAAAGAGAAACATCATAAATGTCATCAATTTCTGGGGCAGCGACATCTTCCGTGAGTGGTTCGCAGAGCTTGGCTACGAGCCGAACTATATCACTCCGTTTTCAACGGTTGACAGTCTGAGCTATTCAAGCGAGGCTGCACTGACCGTACAGGCTTGCTCAACGCTGGGAAGCTATCTCGGTGCAGCACTGGAGCAGTCGTTCGGCGTTCCCGAGATAAGGAACTCACCGCCGTACGGTATTGCCCAGACAGACCGCTGGTTCAGAGAGATCGGTCAGATACTCGGCAAGGAAAAAGAGGTCGAGGAGCTGCTTGCATGCAAAAAGAAAGAGTATCTGCCCAAGATCGAGGCTCTGCGTGAAAAGCTCAAAGGAAAGACCGCATACGTTACCGCAGGTGCATCGCACGGTCACTCGCTGCTTGCACTGCTCAAAGAGCTTGGAATGGATCCGCAGGGTGCAGCGATCTTCCACCACGATCCGCAGTACGACAACGAGGACGAAAGGGCAGATACGCTCAGACATACCGTTGAGGACTATGGCGATGTGCCCAATTACAACGTCTGCAACAAGCAGGAATTCGAGCTTGTCAATGTGCTCAACCGCATCAAGCCCGACATTCTTCTTGCAAGACACGGCGGCATGACGCTGTGGGGAGCAAAGCTCGGTATCCCGTCTCTGCTTGTCGGTGACGAGCATTTCGGAATGGGCTACGAGGGACTTGTGAACTACGGCGAGCGCATACTTGAAACTATCGAGAACGACGAGTTTGTAAAGAACCTCGCAAAGCACTCGTCAAACCCGTATACAAAATGGTGGCTTGAACAGGAGCCGTATACATTCTTGGGAAAGTAAAGGAGAATAGAAATGGCAGGATTGATTGAACAGGAGCGCTATACCTGTGCGATAGGCGCTTTGCAGACGGTGGTGGCGATACCCCGTGCTGTGCCGATACTTCATTCGGGACCCGGCTGCGGCGTTATGATAAAAGGCTTTTTTGAGCGCTCGGCAGGCTATGCGGGCGGCGAGACCGCACCCTGTACCAATTTCAGCGAGAAAGAGGTAGTTTTCGGCGGCACAGACAGGCTCCGCAATATAATCAAAAATACATACAAGGTCCTTGACACCGATCTTCAGGTCGTTGTAACGGGCTGTACCGCAGGCATCGTGGGTGACGACGTTGCAAGTGTTACCGATGAATTCCTTTATGAAGAGGACAGGCCGATAGTCCACGTTGAGACCTCGGGCTTCAAGTCCAACAACTACGTTTCACATTCGGCTGTTGTCAATGCGATAATCGACCAGTATGTGAGCCGCTTTGAGGAGGAA
>CAMYUO010000241.1 GCA_947302065.1 uncultured Clostridia bacterium
GTCGAGCGTTCCGCCGTTGTTGAATATAGAGTTCGTCGTCAGCTCAAGATAGCTGTTGAGGATATCAACGACCTGCTCAGGCTGCAGGTTCTCCGACATCGGCGTAAAGCCTCTGATGTCAACGAACAGCACCGCAACTTCCCTGCTCTCACCGCCGAGCGTGATGTTGTATCCGCCCGACTTTGTTATCTCCTCAACGACCTGAGGTGCAACATATTTTTTGAACGTGTCGGAAATCTTCTTTCGCTCAGCCGATGCCGAAATGTAGCTGTGAACGATGCACAGCACGCATATCGCCGCCATGACTATCGGGAAATATACGAACGGCAGGATATAGCCTGCATTGTTTATAATTATCGCCATGACCACAAAGCCTGTGATGACTACCACCGTCAGTGCGATGGTCCAGCCCGGCTTTATCTTTCTGAATATCAGAAATGCGATGCCTGCTGCCGCAGCGCACGCAAGCGAGGTCAGCCACTTGTTCGCACTCACAGGCGAACGCTTGTCGATAAGCGACTGTATGATATTTGCGTGTATCTCGCATCCGAACATAAGCTCCGAGCTGTTCGGCACTGCATACTGGTCGTACAGACCCGTTGCATATGCACCCATTATAACTACGCAGCCGCTGAACACACGAGGGTCTACCTCGCCCGACAGCACGCTCGAAAGCGAAATGTTCTCGTAGTTGCCCGGCTTGCTCGCATAACTGATGTTCATTCGCCCGTTTTCAAGCGTCGGCTCATAAGGCGTTATGTCGTTCTTTTCGCAGTACATCTTGTAAGCCTTGTATGAGATGCTGTCGATCTTTCTGCCCTGATACATGCTCGTCAAAAGCGATGAACGCAGAACACCGTCGCTGTCAGGCTGAGCATTTACAAATCCCGTCTCGCAGTTTTCCTGCATGATAGGCTGGTCGACCGTCTCGATGTTGTATTGGTCAACATACATATTGCCGTCGTTGCCCTTGCGCAGCACGCTGTTGTAGTTTATGTACGAGCCTGCAATAACGTTTTTGTGCTTTGCACAGGCTTCATTCAGCGCCTTGTCGCCCGCTTCGTCCATGCTGCCCGTTATCATCAGGTCCATTACGATGACATCGGGATAATCACCCAGCGAGTTTATCACATCGGCATACACCTGCCTCGACCACGTTCCCATCGTGCCGAGCTCACGCAGCGTCCGGTTGTCGATAGAGATTATCTTAATCTTGTTGTTTATGCCTCGCGGACTCTGATATACCCTGTCGGTCAGCAGCTTTTCAAACTTGCTGAAAACATTGAAATAGCATATCGCAAACGCCGCCAGCATCACGAGCACCGTCTCGGCTGTCTGCACAAGCAGGCTCGACTTTTTTATCGGCTTTTTCGCTTTCATTTCCTCACACCCCGTAACTCACATAGCGCTCCGAATACAGAACATTTTAACTTCCCGAATAAGTATAACATATTCCCGCCGATTTGTCACTATCTTTTAAGTAAATTATATTGACAACGCTTTATAAAAGTGGTATCATTAAGATTGGATAATTGTTCATTATCGGCGTTTTGGAAGTTATTAGGGAACACATAGATAGACCTGTTTCCGCCCGTGAGGAAAACAGGCATGCACCTTTGAAAAAAGGCAATACGGAGGTTGGAAACATATGAAACTTGGAGCTTTGCTGCACAGCAAGCTGTTCATCGGCATCGCAGCGGGTGCGGTGGCAGCAGCGACGTGCTGCTGCACCGTGATGACGAATACCGTGTCATCAAGGTGTTCGACAAAACGGGAACGAGCGTTGTCACAAGACCCAAAGTCGGCGACATCGACCCATACATCGGCATGAACCTTGAAAACGGCGATACCGTCTGCACGTTCAAGGAAAGCACGATGCATATGAACCTTGACGATACCAAATACCTGCTGCTCGAGCCCGAAACGAAAGTCGAGCTTGAAGCATCGGGCAATTCAAAAGATAATAAGACCAAGATAGTGCTCAAGAGCGGTTCCGTGCTAAACGAGATAACCGAGCCGCTTTCATCGGATTCGACCTATGAGGTCAGCGCACCTAAGGCAACTATGGCTGTCCACGGAACGAGCTTCCGTGTCACGATAGAAAAAGACGAGAACGGCGATTATATCACAAGGCTCTACACCTTCCACGGCACAGTCAAGGTCACGCTTGTCGATGAAAACGGCAAGGATACCGGTCAGACCGCCGAGGTCGGCAAGGATAAATGCGTAACCATAAAGACCGTCAGGAATGAAAAGACAGGCAAGGACGCATCTATCGACGGAACGAGCTTCTTTGTGATAGAAGATGCCGGCGGCAAGTTTGAAAAGGTCAAAGAGGGCGAAGACCCGACCACAGATTTCGATTATACAAAAATACCATACGACACTCTCAAAGAGGTCTTCACGACCGATAAGGAAGACGAGATAAAGCTCTCACCCGAGGTGCTGCAAAAGATAATAGATGCGATGAACCGCAAGGACGATACCACGACCAGCGGTGAAACATCGTCACCCGAAGAGACTACGCAGACCGAGGAGACCACCGCAGACCCCGAAGAAACATCTTCACCCGAGAAAGACCCCGAAGACACAAGCACAACGACTGCGGCCGATCCCGAGGTAACAACAGTTCCGGAAACGACCACACCTGCTGAAACAACGACGACAACAGGCGAACCCGATCCTGATCCCGACCCGGAGCCTGATCCCGAGCCGGAGCCGAACGAAGAATACACCGTCAGGTTCTACGACTATGACGGCACTCTGCTGTCAACTCAGACAGTTGCAGACGGCAAGGCAGCATCTGCACCGAGCAACTACACCAAGACCTACACCGACAGCACAACAGGCAGCACGATGGAGTTCACAGGCTGGGATACCGATTTTGACAGCGTAACGAGTGACCTGACCATCAAGCCTGTATACAAAGCAACAGCTAATTATTCCGTTAAATTCTACGACTATGACGGCACTCTGCTGTCAACTCAGACAGTTGCAGACGGCAAGGCAGCATCTGCACCGAGCAACTACACCAAGACCTACACCGACAGCACAACAGGCAGCACGATGGAGTTCACAGGCTGGGATACCAAGTTCAGCAGCGTAACGAGTGACCTGACTATCAAGCCTGTCTATAAGGCAAAAGCAAGATTTACCGTCAAGTTCTATGACTACGACGGCACTCTGCTCTCCTCACAGAGCATTGAAGAGAGCATGCCTGCGACCGCACCGACAGACTATACCGAGTCCTATATTGCAAGCGGCGTGCATTACACGTTCAGAGCATGGGACAACAGCTATACCAACATCACCGAAGACCTGACCGTCAAGCCGACATATTTCAAGAGCTATGAAGTCAAGTTCTTCATCGGCGATGACCAGATAGGCACAACTCAGATAGTTGCCGAGGGCAAGGCCGCAACCGAGCCTACGGACTTTGATAAGACTATCAGCCTTGGCGACGGCAAACAGGGCAAGTTCTCCAAGTGGGATAAGGCATTCAATAAGATAACCGCCGTTACCAACGTAAACGCAGTATTCGACAGCTACTACCTTGTGACATTCTGCGATTACGATGATTCAGAGCTTTCGTCAACCTATGTCAAGGAGAACGCTTCTGCAACAGCACCTACCAACTACACCAAGAGCTACACAGCCGACGGCGTACACTACACATTCACCGGCTGGGATACCACATTCACAAGCATCACCGAGACGACCGAAGTTCACCCGAAATACAGCAAGTCGTATGAGGTCAAGTTCTTTAACGGCGAAGAGCAGATAGGCACAACGCAGATCGTTGCCGAGGGCAAAGCCGCAACAGAACCGACAGGCTTTGATAAGACTATCAGCCTTGGCGACGGCAAACAGGGTAAGTTCTCCAAGTGGGACAAGGCGTTCAATAATATAACCGCCGTAACCAATGTAAACGCAGTATTTGACAGCTACTATCTTGTGACCTTCTGCGATTACGATGATTCAGAGCTTTCGTCAGAGTACATCA
>CAMYUO010000242.1 GCA_947302065.1 uncultured Clostridia bacterium
AGTACGCCGAGCCCGATGAGGAAAAGTCCTACGCCCATCATAAGTATGCCCACAGGCGGAGCCTGGAAAGCTGTTACAGCACCTGCGACTACAACGCCGATGCCCGATACGCCGATCGCAAAGAGTGCCGATGTAAGACCGATCGCAAGTCCGAAAGCGCCTGCGGTAAGTCCGATAAGAACAGGCACCCACACGATAGATGAAGCCAGCACGATGATGAGAAGTGCGGTCTTTCTGTTGTCCGGTGCGATGTCGTATCCCGGGTCGGCAGGAGCTGCCTGCTGAGTCGGCTGCTTGCCTCTGTTGTCGATGAAATCTTCCATCTTAGGCTCGGGCTGTCTTACAAATCCGACAGCGCCGTTCTCCGCAAGTATCTGTGCGGCGAGCTTTTCGGGATCGCCAAGGTTCTGTGCAGTCTTTTCCTCGTTCTCGTAACCGCCGTCGAGGAAAAGCTCCTCGTAAAACTCGAGCGCATCGTTTACTTCGTCATTGCTCAGACCGCCGTCTATCAGCTTCTGCCTGAGTATCGTCATGTATTCTAATCTTTTCATAGTCCCCACTATGCTTCCTGCGGAAGCAGTTCCTCCTCTTTCAGAATTTTGTTGTCATCATTATTATCTTTTTCATTTGCCGTCTTTTGTTCATTAAGCAGTATGCTGTCCACTTTGTTTTTATGCTCGACCCATTCGTTTCTGTAATCGTTCAGCTGAGCCGCACCCTTTGTCGTAACGTGGTAGTATCTTCTGTTGCGCCCCATATATTCTTTGTCGTAGGTCTCGAGCATCTGGCTTTTCTGCAGCCGTTTCAACACGGGGTAAAGCGTCGATTCCGACACGTCAACTGCTTTTCTCATCGTCTGTGTGATCTCATATCCGTAGGTGTCCTCACGGCTGACGATCGACAGGACCATTGAGTCGAGCAATCCTGCACTGATAGGAAAACTCATTCGTTCAGCTCCTTTCAAGCTTATTGTTTGTTGTCTTTCTTTTGTTCTGTGTTTTGTTTCTCTCTTTTTGTCTGTTGTCTGCTTTCTTTTGTTCTGCAATAATATTTTTTGTTCTGTGATATTTTTTTGTGTCTTATATTCTATCACTGTACATATTATACGACGTATAATATTATTTGTCAATAGCATATTGCATAAAACATAAAAATATGTAGTCTTGCACAATGAAGCCGCCAAAGCGAAGTTCTCGTTTGCATCTTTTGCACAAAAACAAAACAAAAACGCCCGGCATCCTTACGGATCCGAACGCTTTTGGGGGAGAAGTATTATGGGGAAAGTGTGTGTTAGGGGAAGTTTTAATTTTATTTTGTAGAAGGGTGTTTTGTGTAGAAGAGTGGGTTTTGTTCTGGTCTTTATATTACCTCCAGTTTTGAGTTTGTTTTGTTGTTTTTCGTTTTGTGTCTTATCTCTTTCTGTGTCTATATAATAACACGTATCTGCGCACTTTTCAATAGACAATATTTTCGCTGTTTGTAGTAAAAGCTACATCTGTGCGCCAATTTGTAGTCTAAACTACATTTGTCTTATAAATTGTAGCCTTTCAGTTTTCCGAATTTTCGTTTCTCATAAGAACGACAGTGCCGATCGCCGCTGCAGCGCACATAATGAATGCCGCACCGCAGAATAATGTCACCGCAAATGCCATTATGTCCGCCTCCTTTGCTGTTTTGATTGTTACTTAGCACAAACCGTATACAGTACCATTGAGCCTCCGCCGAGGACGAATGTTACCACACAAAAAATACCTGCCAGCATCTTGTTTTCCTCCTTTTGCTATGTTGTGTTTTCCTTTGCTGTGTCTATATAATAACACGCATCTGCGACATATTCAATAAACAATGCTGCGACCGGGTGTTGCTAAAACACCGCTTTGCACAGCCCGTGTTGCCTAAACTACATATCAATATAAATTTGTAGCGCAAAAAACGACCTCACAAAGCTATGCCTTTAAAGCAGGCATAACTAAAGGGGACTCCTTTTTAAAAGAGTCCCCGTGGATAGTTTGCTATTGAATTACAGTGACTTTGCTTCTGTGAGGTTTATGCCGTTGGCACCGAGCTTGATCTGATGATCCAGACCAACGAACTTGCCGTTCTGCTGCCACAGAACTTCCTTG
Organism: uncultured Clostridia bacterium; assembly: GCA_947302065.1. Taxonomy (GTDB): domain Bacteria; phylum Bacillota; class Clostridia; order Oscillospirales; family Ruminococcaceae; genus Hominimerdicola. The sequence goes on from CAMYUO010000242.1 coordinate 2,124, forward strand.
ACGAAGTTGTACTTTTCGGTATCCCACGTTCTGAAATCGTCCTTGACGAGTCCGCCGGTATCGCCGGAGTTCGCATTGAAGCACCAGAATGTGTGATTGAGGTGGTTTTCCTTGATGAGCTTGCGCATATAGGTCATCCACTTGAGGTTCGGGTCTTTCATAAATCCGCCCCATTCGCCGATGAGCAGCGGAGCTTTGTTCTCCTTGTGGATATAGAACCAGTTGTCCTGCCAGCAGTCTTTCATCAGGCTGTCGAATGTGTAGTCGCCCTCGAACCATGGCTGCTCATAAACGGTCGGACCGTAATCGTGCGGCGAGTACACGAGCTTGTTCTGATATTTTCCAAGGTCAATAGGGAAGTCCTTAACAGCTCTGAGGTTGCCTCCCCACCAGTTGAAATAGTAATCGTCCTTGTCGGTAGAGGAATAGTCACCCTTTGAATCCTTCGGGTATATCTCTGTTCCCTCTATCATTATAAGAACGTTCGGGTTTTTCGCAAGCACCTTTGCAGCCGCAGTCTCTGCGACATATTTCCAGTTGTTTGCGTCCTTTGAATCGTTCCAGATAGCCGCATTGTCACCCTCATCAGGCTTGCCGTGAGGCTCGTTCTTGAGGTCGTATGCGATTATCGTATCATTGTTGCGGTATCTCTCCGCCATCCATTCGAGCGCCTCGTAGTATTTTTCTACGCTTATCTTGTCCGTGCACCAGAGGTTTACGTTGTGACCTGATGCATTGGTTTCTGCACTGTGGATATCAGGCATTACCTTCATTCCGTTTTCTTCCGCAAGCTTGAGGAAGTAATCGAATATCTGCAGACTGTTCATATCGTTGAGCGCAGGGTTATATGCGTTGTTGTAATTTGCCTTGGGGTATTCCTTTGCTTTCCACTGCAGTATAAGCTCTGCCGACATCGGCACTCTTATCAGGTTAAAGCCGTGGTCTGCGATGGATTTTATCGTCGGCACGAGCTGGCTGTTCCACAGGCCGTCAAATGTATTCGTTCCTGTGTTGTAGCCGAACCAGTTAACACCTGTCAGCCACACCTGCTTGCCGTCTTTGTCAAGTATCTTGTTGCCGTCGGTGTGCAGCCAGTCATCGCCCTGCTTTGCGTTTTTCGTTCTTGTCAGCATTTCGGAGACATCAGCCTTTTTCTCCTCGGCCTTGGTAGTCGTCTTTTGGTTATCGTCACCGTTTGTGTCGATCTTGCCCGACTTTACGGTCATTTCTTTTCCGTTGAGCGTTGCAGATTTGATATTGAGCTTTTTGCCTGTGCCGATATTGCATCCGACATCAGAAACGCTTGCGCCCTTTTTGATGTCGCCGTTGTGCTCTGCATTTGTTATCGTGAGCTTGTCGCCCTTGACGGTGAACGTTCCGCACCAGCCGCTGCATGATTTGAGATCCTCGACCTCGAGCACGAGCGTCCAGCCCTTGATGTCCTCGTCGGTGTTATTAACTATTGAAAGGTTAAGACCGCACATTTTCTTGTCGCCGTCTTCCCATGTGTTTCCTGTGGTATAGCCAAGGTAAAGACCCTTGCCGAGTTTATCGGGAGTCGTTTCAGCTTCCGAGCTGCTGTCGCTTTCGGAATCGGAATCGTCAGCAACGTTGCTCACGTCGGTGATGCTGTCGGTCGTTGTCGATCCGCCCGACTCATCTGTTGATGACTCGCTTGAAGATGCACTGTCGCTCTCGCTGCTCGAGTCGTCCTTTTTGCCCGATACCATAACGACGATGAGTATCACGAGCAGGACGATGATGGCAACGCCCATAGCGATAAAGCCTATCATTATCTTTTTGTTCGATGCAGGTGCTGCGCTCTTTGTTTCTTCCGAAGCGGCGCTGTTCTCTGTCTGTGCTGCCTGCTGTTCACTTTG
>CAMYUO010000243.1 GCA_947302065.1 uncultured Clostridia bacterium
CGATAAGCAGAACTATCTTCGCAAAAATATAAACAGCAGCCCCGGACGCTCGTGAGCGTTCGGGGTTTTTGTTATTGCTGTGATCACACTCGCAATACCGGTTGAGCAAACATTGTGCAGCGTGCTGTCGCATAAGCGGCACAGCAGGAAAAACTGCTGCTTTTTGACCCTAAGAAAAAAGCGTCCGTACCATGCAGTGCGAACGCTATATTTCTTGTTCATCTATCTTTGCAGATGTCTTTGACGACCTCGCCTGCGATGATGAGTCCGACAACAGACGGCACAAAGGCGGTGCTGCCGGGGATGTCTCTTCGCTCGGTGCATTTGTGCTTTGCACCCGGCGGGCATATACAGTGCGTCCGGCAGGATATAGACATATCTTCAAGCGGGCGGGTAGGCTTTTCTTCCGAATAAACGACCTTGAGTTTTTTGACCTTGCGCTTGCGGCACTCGATGCGCATAACCTTTGCAAGCGGACAGACCCTGGTATCGTAAATATCCGCCACACGAAATCCTGTGGGATCGAGTTTGTTGCCTGCACCCATACTGCTTATTATCGGGATATTTAAGCTTTGCGCCTTAGTCACAAGAGCCAGCTTTGCCGTCACGGTATCCACAGCATCTACGATATAATCGTACTCCTCAAAGGGGAAACTGTCCTCGTTCTCGGGCAGGAAGAAGCATTTATGTATGCGAACATCAACATCGGGATTTATCTCCATCATTCGTTCCGCCATGACCTCGGCCTTGTATTTGCCGACGGTCTTTCTTGTTGCGATGATCTGACGGTTAAGGTTGGTAAGGCAGACTTTGTCGTCGTCGATAAGATCAAAGCTCCGTACTCCGCTGCGCACAAGCGCCTCGCAGACATATCCACCCACTCCGCCGATACCGAACACCGCCACCCGCGATGCAGCGAGTTTTTCAATACCCTCTCTGCCCAGCAGGAGCTGTGTCCTTGAAAACTGGTCAAGCATAAAACGACTCCCTTTATTATAATTATCCGTGAATGTACCTTGCATTGTACTCCGCATTTATCTCTGCGATCTCTTTTTTGCCGTCGATGTAGTCTTTGTACATATCCCACGGCGAGCCGCCGCCCAGCCAGCAGGATGAACAGTTTTCACACCCTCCGCCGCAGTCCATAGACCTGCGGACTATTTCTTCCCGCTGCTTGCGTGTGGTGTCTTTTATCAGGATCGAATCCATTACAGTTCACTCGTTTCCTTACCAATCTCATCCTCTGTATCTGCCATTGCCTGTAAGGTCATAGTCAGCAGCTTATCAAGCTCCCAGCCGAGCTGTGAAGCACCGCGCTCGATGACCTCTCTTGAACAGCCTGCTGCAAAGCCCTTGCTCTTGTATTTCTTTTTCAGCGATTTCAGTTCCATATCCTTTGTGCTCTTTGATGGGCGCATAAGTGCGGCTGCACCTATAAGTCCTGTCAGTTCGTCTGCCGCAAACAGCACCTTTTCCATCTCATGAACAGGCTCAACATCTATCGTTACGCCGCAGCCTACGGTAATGCCGTACCCGTGTGAGCATACCGCATGGATAATGTCATCGCTCACGCCGCCTTGTTTCAGAAGCTCGGGAGCTTTAAGGCAGTGCTCCTCTGGGTAAAGCTCAAAGTCAATGTCGTGGAGAAGTCCCACGATACCCCAGTATTCTGCATCATCGCCGTAACCAAGCTCTTTGGCATACCACTTCATCACAGCTTCTACGGTAAGTGCGTGCTGAAGATGAAAATGATCTTTGTTGTACTTCTTTAAAAGCTCAAATGCTTCGTTCCTTGTTATCATAGTATATCCGACCTTTCAGAATATATTACCGTCAAAGACTTATGAATATATCATACACAAGATCATTTAAGAAGTCAATGACTGCTCTGTTAATATCCTATTAAGTCTATTGACTTGGTAGGATTACAGTGGTATAATTAGCCTGTATTTATCCGTACGGGAAAGGAAAGTCAGAATGAATGAAAATATAGTGATACCCAATGACATCGAGCTTTCGGTGGTGAAGAAATTCCGCCGTGAGATATGGTCGAAATTCCTCAAGGGCATCAAGGATTATGAGCTTATCCAAGCAGGTGACAAGATCGCTGTGTGCATATCGGGCGGCAAGGATTCGATGCTGATGGCACTGTGTATGAAAAGGCTTCAGCGGTATTCAAAAGTGCCGTTTGAAGTCGTTTTCCTTGTGATGAATCCCGGGTATAATGAGATCAATTATCAAAAGATAGTGGAAAACGCTGAGACGCTCGAGATACCGATAAAGGTTTTTGAAACAGGCATTTTCGATGCAGTCGCAAAGGTCGATGAGCACCCTTGCTATCTGTGTGCAAGAATGCGCAGAGGGTATCTTTACAAGACTGCAAAGGAGCTTGGCTGCAACAAGATAGCGCTCGGTCACCATTTTGACGACGTTATCGAAACGATACTTATGGGCATGCTATACGGCTCGCAGGTGCAGACGATGATGCCCAAGATACACAGCGAGAACTATGAGGGCATGCAGCTAATCCGCCCGATGTATATGGTGCGAGAATTTGACATAATACATTGGAAAAAGTACAACGACCTGCAGTTTATCCAGTGTGCCTGCCGTTTCACAGAGAACTGCACTATGTGCGACAACGGCGGAGGCGGCTCAAAGCGTCAGGAGATAAAGAACCTGCTCAAGCAGCTGCGTGCGGTCAATCCCGCAGTTGATATGAACATCTTCCGCAGCGTCGAGAATGTCAATCTGCAAACGGTAATCTCCTATCATCTCGGCGACGAGTATCACCATTTCCTCGACAATTTCAATGAGGGCAGAAGCGTAAGGGGAACAAAAGCGGAGGACAAAAATGAGTAGTATCTATCTTGACTATGCCGCAGATACACCGCCCGATGAGCGTGTGCTGTCGGTGTATCTTGATGCGGCAAAAGAAAACTTTGCAAATCCGAATTCATCGCACAGCCTCGGTGCGTCTGCAAAAGCTGTTGTTGATAAAGCGCTTGCCGATACAGCACAGCTGCTCGGTGTGCAAAGTGATGAGCTCATCTTCACAAGCGGTGCGAGCGAGGCAAACAACCTTGCGATAAAAGGCATCGCACATTCAAACAGACGCAGAGGTAAGCATATTGTCTCTACTTTCCTTGAACACAGCTCGGTCAGCGGAACGCTGACATTTTTGCAGGAGCAGGGTTGGGAGATCGACCTTGTGAATATCCTGCCAGACGGCAGGGCAGACCTTGCTCACCTGAAAAGCTTGCTGCGTCAGGACACAGTGCTTTGTGCCGTGTGTGCTGTTGACAGCGAGCTTGGCACAGTCCAGCCGATAGGAGAGATAGCACAGATAATAAAGGACTATCCGAACTGCCGTCTGCATGTCGATGCAACGCAGGCGATAGGGAAGATACCCTTTGACTTTTCCGGTGTTGATACTGCAAGCTTTGCACCGCATAAATTCTACGGACTCAAAGGCTGCGGTGTGCTGTATAAGAAAAAGAGCGTTGTCATCGAGCCGCTTATCCACGGCGGCGCGAGTACAACCATTTATAGAAGCGGTACGCCAGATGCACCTGCGATAGCCGCACTCTCGGCAGCACTCGGCTTTGCAGTCGCAGAGCTTGATCCAAGATACGAGCGTGCAAAACAGCTCAATTCAAAGCTGCGCAGCCATTTTGCACATAGCAGCAGGATGCGCATAAACAGTCCCGATGATGCCCTGCCGCACATATTGAATATCTCGGTAAATGGCATAAAGGGTGAGGATATGCGCAGGATGCTCGACGAGCGGGGAGTGTGCGTATCTGTAAAGTCTGCCTGCTCGGTGGCAAATACTCCGTCAAGAGCAGTCATGGCAATATCACACGACAGAAAGAATGCGCTTTCTTCATGGCGCATAAGCCTTTCACATCTGACAACTGATGCTGAACTTGAACGCTTTGTGC
>CAMYUO010000244.1 GCA_947302065.1 uncultured Clostridia bacterium
TATCGTCGCCTTTGGTATCGCGTCGCAAAGCTCTGTGCAGCGGTTATAGTCCTTTTCAATGACCTTTACCCTCATTCCCAAGCCTGAAAGCTGCTTTGCAAGATAGTAGCCTATCTTTCCGCCGCCGACTATCATGACCGACTTTATCCTGTTTTTGATGATGCCGTTTTCGCGGAAGAACTTTTCAAGGTCGGAATGTGACGCCGCAATGTTAATCCTGTCGCCCGGGTGGATAACGAAATCACCCGTCGGGATGAATGTTCCCGATTCACGCTGAACTGCGCAGATAAGGAATTTGAGCTTTAACCTTTTGTAGACCTCTGCAAGCGACAAGCCTGTGAGCTGCGAGTCCTCGGTTATCTTATACTCCACCATCTCAACTCTGCCCTTGCCGAATACCTCCAGCTTTGCGGCTGTCGGGAAAACAAGGCTGTTTGCGATGTCACGAGCCGTGGTAAGCTCAGGGTTGATGACCAGCGCAAGACCGAGGTTGTTCTGGATTATATCTATCTGTTTGAAATATTCGGGGTTTCTGACACGGCAGATCGTCCGCTTTGCGCCCAGCTGTCTGCCGAGCATGCAGCAGACCATGTTCAGCTCATCGTGAGCCGTTGTCGCAATAAGCAGGTCTGCGCCCTTGACACCTGCTTCAAGCTGAATGTCAGCGGTCGCACCGTTTCCCTGTATGCACATAACGTCCTGCGAGTTGAGCAGCTTCTTCACAGCCTCTGTATTGTTGTCAACAGCAATAACGCTGTGACCCTCTTCTACCAGCTGTTCAGAAAGAGTGCCGCCAATCTTGCCCGCACCTATCACTACAAATTTCATTACCGTGATATGCCTGCCGCCGCAAGCATTTCCTCCTTTTCAAAGTATGAAAATACACACTATTACTCATAATAACACATACTAAATTATAGCACCAAGGCGGTGCAATGTCAATATTCAACAGTTGACAAAGAAACCGCACAAAAGCGCTCAATTTTTGTGATTTAGATGTAAGATATAAGATGTTAGAGGTAAGAAAAATGTGAAAGACCAAGTCCGCCGTGAAACTGTCTTATGTTCTTCCTGTTTTCGCCAAAAAATCTGAAGATTTTTTGCGTATTAACATTTTGTGCATTGACATTTCAGCCAAAATGTTTCATAATATAATTTAGTATTTGTACTTTTTGCAGATGAAATGAGGGAATGATATGATAGATGTCTGCCTTGCCGGCACAGGCGGCATGATGCCGCTGCCAAGCCGATGGCTCACTACTTTCTGGATAGAATATAACGGGAAAGCTGCACTTATCGACTGCGGCGAGGGCACACAGATAGCCCTGACCAAATACGGCTGCAAGCTGAGCAAGCTTGATGCTATCTTCATCACCCATTTCCACGCCGACCATATCTCAGGTCTGGCGGGTCTGCTGCTTTCGATCGGAAATACGGGCAAGACGAGCATGCTCACTATCTACGGCTGCAACGGTCTTGCGAGGATAATCAAGAACATCTGCTGTATCTGTCCGCTGCTTCCGTACGGCATCGACATCGTCGAGCTTGACAGCAAGCGCACAAGCCAGCTGCAATGGAACGATATGACCGTATCTACGCTGCCTTTGCGCCACGGCATACCATGCATAGGCTACTCGTTTAGACTGGACAGAAAGCCTGTTTTCAATCCGCAGAAAGCCGAGGAGCTTGGTGTCGAGGTGCGTTACTGGAGACAGCTGCACAGCGGAGAGAGCGTTTTTGTGAACGGCAGGGAGATAACCACCGATATGGTCACCGATGCCGCAAGAGACCCGATAAAGATAACCTATATGACCGACACCGTCGCATTTGACGAAATGGCAGAGTTTGCGAAAGATTCCGACCTGCTTGTGTGCGAGGGAATGTACGGCGATGATGAGATGATAGACAAGGTGCGTGAAAAGGGACATATGGTCTTTTCGCAGAGCGCCGATATTGCAACACGTTCAGGCTCAAAGGAGCTGTGGCTGACACATTACAGCCCTGCGATGCCAGAGCCGAAAATGTACGAAAAGCAGATACGCTCGCAGTTCCGCAACGCCGTCGTCAGCAAAGACGGACAGAAAAAAACATTAGGATGATAATCGCAGCCTGTGCAGAAATGTGCAGGCTGTGTTTTTTGCATAAGAAAAGGCGGAGAAAACTCTCCGCCTTTATCAGTGTGCCTGTCTGCACTTTACTTTGCCTTTGTAGCTATCTCCTCATACAGCCTTGCGAGCATCTCGTCAGCTGCAACGCCGCTTTCCTCGCCTGTCTTTCTTGAACGAACGGAAACGGTGTTTGTCTCGACTTCCTTGTCACCGATGATGAACATGTACGGGATACGGTCAAGACGTGACTTCTTTATCTTTGTGCCGATGTTGATGTCGTCAGCATCAACAGTAACTCTCATTCCGTGAGCAGTCATCGTGTCTGCGAGTTTGCGGGCATATTCAACATGAGCCTCACCGATCGTCAGCAGTCTTGCCTGCTCCGGAGCGAGCCACAAAGGCATAACGCCGTTGAAACGCTCGATCATGTATGCAAGCGTCCTCTCGAAGCAGCCCAGCGATGTCCTGTGAATGATGTAAGGCAGCTTCTTCTGACCGTCCTTGTCGATGTAGTACATACCGAACTTTTCAGCAAGCAGCATATCTATCTGGATAGTTACGATAGTGTCCTCCTTGCCGTAAACGTTGCGGTACTGGATGTCCAGCTTAGGACCGTAGAACGCAGCCTCGTCAATGCCGACCTCGTATTCAAGACCGAGATCGTCAAGTATAGTCTTCATTGCACTCTGAGCGTGCTCCCACTGTTCAGCTGTGCCCTCATACTTGTTCTTCGGGTTAGCAGGATCCCACTGCGAGAACCTGAATGTGCAGTTTTCCAGCAGTCCCACAGTGTCAAGGAAATACTTTGCAAGATCAAGACAGAACTTGAACTCCTCCTCCAGCTGATCAGGTCTGATAATGAAATGACCCTCCGAGATAGTGAACTGACGCACTCTGATAAGACCGTGCATCTCACCGCTGTCCTCGTTTCTGAAAAGCGTAGAGGTCTCTGTCAGCCTCATCGGCAGATCACGGTAAGAACGCTGCCTGTTAAGGAAGACCTGATACTGGAACGGGCAGGTCATCGGGCGCAGCGCAAAGCACTCCTTCTCCTCGTCGTCCGGATCGCCCATGATGAACATACCGTCACGGTAATGATCCCAGTGTCCCGAGATCTTGTAAAGGTCTCTCTTTGCGAAAAACGGAGTCTTTGTCAGCTCGCAGCCTCTTGCCTGCTCAACGTCCTCTACCCAGCGCTGCAGAAGCTGTACGACCCTTGCACCCTTTGGCAGCAGGATAGGCAAGCCCTGTCCGATGTAGTCCACCGTTGTGAAATATTCAAGCTCACGACCCAGCTTGTTGTGGTCACGCAGCTTTGCCTCCTCAAGCATCTTCAGATGCTCGTCGAGCATTGATGCCTTCGGGAACGAAACGCCGTAAACACGGCATAACTGCTTGTTGTCCGCTGCGTCGCCCCAGTATGCACCTGTGCATGACAGCAGCTTAGTCGCCTTGATAGCCGAAACGTTCATGATGTGAGGGCCTGCGCACAGGTCAACAAAATCGCCCTGCTTGTAGAAGGACAGCTTTTCGCCCTTGTCATCGTGCTTGTGGATAAGCTCTATCTTGTAATCCTCGCCTCTGTCCTGCATCAGCTTTACAGCCTCGTCAGCAGGTAGCTCAAAGCGCTCAAGCTCATAGCCCTCTTTTGCGAGCTTTTTCATCTCAGCCTCGATCTTGTCAAGGTCAGCCTGTGTGAACGGCTTTTCCACACCGAAATCATAGTAATATCCTGTCTCGGTAGCAGGACCTCTCGCAAGCTTTGCCTCGGGGTAAAGATTCTTTACAGCCTGCGCCATAAGGTGCGATGCTGTGTGCCAGAAAGTCTCCTTG
>CAMYUO010000245.1 GCA_947302065.1 uncultured Clostridia bacterium
GCAGAGGAAGATGTAAAGTTTATAAGGCTCGCTTTCTGCGACGTGTACGGCAAGCAAAAGAATATATCCATTATGCCGGGCGAGCTTGCAAAAGCTTTTGAGCACGGCATAGGTTTTGATGCGTCGGCTGTCAGAGGCTTTGGCAACGAGGCAAGATCGGATCTTATGCTTTTCCCCGATCCAGATACGCTCTCGGTGCTGCCCTGGAGACCGGAACACGGCAGGGTAGTGAGAATGTACTGCTCGATCAAAAAGCCTGACGGTCAGGCTTTTGAGTGCGATACGAGAAGTCTGCTCGTCAAGGCAGTCGAAGACGCTAAGAAGCTCGGCGTTGAGTTCTCATTCGGCTCTGCGATCGAGTTTTATCTGTTCAAGCTCGACGAGAACGACAACCCGACGACTATTCCTTATGACAACGCAAGCTATATGGATATCGCCCCGGAGGACAAGGGCGAGAACATCAGAAGGCAGATATGCCTGCATCTCGAGCAGATGGGCATAACCCCGCAAAGCTCTCACCATGAGGAAGGTCCGGGACAGAACAAGATAGATTTCCGCTATTCCGATGCGCTCACCGCAGCTGACAACGTTATGTCTTACAAGACGGTCGTTAAGACGGTGGCACATTCAAACGGACTGTATGCGGACTTTTCACCGAAGCCGCTCAAGAACCGCCCGGGCAATGCGTTCCATATCAACATATCTGTCAAGAGCGACACGAACCAGACTATGCTTCAGTCTGTCATCGCAGGCATCATGCATAACATAAAAGATATCGGCGTGTTCCTCAATCCGTGCGATGCATCTTATGAACGTCTCGGCAATTTCAAAGCGCCGAAGTTCATTTCGTGGTCGTGCGAGAACCGCTCGCAGCTTATCAGGATACCTGCCGCAAAGGGCGAATACAGACGTGCCGAGCTGCGCTGTGCAGACCCGTGCGCAAACCCGTATCTCGCTTATACGCTGCTTATCTATGCAGCGCTCGACGGTATTCAGAATGAGCTTTATCTTCCGCCCGTTGCCGACTTTGACCTGTTCAGCGCAGACGAGTCGGTGACCAAGGATTTCGATACGCTCCCTGCAAATCTTATCGCAGCAAAAAAACTTGCCGCAGACAGCAGCTTTGTCAAGCAGCACCTGCCGCAGAGACTTATAGATATATATTGCAGATAAGAAGGGCAGCAAAAGTGGAGAACACAGATTTTTTGTGGACAGACGGAACAAATAAGGATTTCTGCGAGTTTTACCGCATAACCGAGGACTTTTACAGCAGCCTCGTCGGCGGTGAGAACAAGCGAACGTCGTTTATACCATACAACGCCTCGGCGGATATCCCCGATGTGCTCATCGCATATGTCGGCGGCAGACCCGTCGGCTGCGCAGGCTTGAAAAAGTATTCTCAGACACAAGCAGAGATAAAGCGTGTCTGGGTACAGCCCGATGCAAGAGGGCATCATATCGCCAGCAGGATGATGGACCTTGTTGAGCGAAAAGCTAAAGAGCAGGGCTTTGAGCAAGTGATACTGCAGACACGGCTTCTGATGAAAGAGGCAGTCGGTATGTATCTGCGGCGTGGATATAAACTGACAGAAAACTATCCGCCCTACGATAAACTCGAAGGTGCGGTGTGCTATGCAAAGGATCTTTAAATAAGAAATTATCACCAAAGGAGGGATACATAATGCAGCTCAAACAGCGCAGGTACAGCGTGCTGACCGTTTCGTCGCAGCCGAAGTTCAATCAGGCACTGACCGAACTTATCGAAAGCAGACGCAACTATGACAGCGAGCTTGAAATGAGCGTGAGTGCTGCCAAAAGAAGACTGCTCGAACGCAGCTTCGATATCATCATCATCAATGTACCTCTCCCGGACGACGACGGCATAAGTCTTGCCATCGACAAGAGCGCAGGAATGGCGAGCGCCGTGCTGCTGCTGGTGAAAAGCGAGTATTATTCAGATGTGTTCGACAGGGTGTGCTCACACGGCGTGTATACGCTGCCGAAACCGTCGCCAAAGCAAATGGTGGCGCAGGCGTTCGACTGGCTGGAAAGCACAACGGAAAGACTGCGCAGACTTGAAAAGAAATCTGTCTCGCTTGAAGACAAGATGAAGGAGATAAGGATAGTCAACAGAGCAAAGTGGCTGCTTATTTCCGAAAAGGGACTGAGCGAGGAGGACGCACACAGAGTTATTGAAAAATACGCAATGGATAACTGCATAACAAAATGTGCTGCAGCACAGGCTATATTAGATGAAAAGTAAAGATGAAAAAATGGAGGAATTAATATGCCGACTAAATACGTGTTCGTCACAGGCGGTGTCGTTTCAGGACTTGGCAAGGGCATCACTGCCGCTTCGCTGGGAAGACTGCTCAAAGCCCGTGGCTGCCGTGTAACGATACAGAAATTTGACCCTTATATCAATGTTGACCCGGGTACGATGTCGCCTTATCAGCACGGTGAGGTGTTCGTTACAGAAGACGGCGCAGAGACAGACCTTGACCTCGGACACTATGAAAGATTCATCGACGAGAACCTGTCGGTGAATTCCAATGTCACGACGGGTAAGGTATACTGGACGGTGCTTAACAAGGAAAGACGAGGCGATTACCTCGGCGGCACTGTGCAGGTTGTTCCTCACATCACAAACGAGATAAAGGAAAGGCTTTACAGCGTAAGCAAGGACGGCAGCACAGATATTGTAATTACCGAGATAGGCGGTACGGTCGGCGATATCGAGTCCACACCGTTCCTTGAGGCTATCAGACAGGCATCGCTCGAGGTCGGAAGAGACAACTGCGTGTTCATCCACGTTTGTCTGCTGCCTTACATAACGGGTTCAAACGAACTCAAGAGCAAGCCGACGCAGCACTCGGTAAAGGAGCTGCTTTCTGTCGGCATACAGCCTAATGTTCTGGTGCTGCGCAGCGAGATGGAAATACCCGAAGAAATGAAAGAAAAGATAGCACACTTCTGCAACGTGAGAAAGCAGGACGTTATCCAGAACCTGACTGCTCCGTCGCTTTACGAAGTGCCTTTGTGGCTCGAAAGGGAAAGACTTGCGGAAGTTGTCTGCGAGCATCTGCACATCGAGAACAAGACGCCTGACCTGACAGGCTGGAACGATATGATAAAGAGAGTCAAGGGCTGCACAAAGGAAGTAACTATCGGTCTTGTCGGCAAGTATGTCGAGCTTGAGGATGCTTATCTTTCCGTTGCAGAGGCTTTGCGCCACGGCGGTTTTGAAAACAGCGCCGTGGTGGATATAAAGTGGATACAGTCCGAAGGGATCACCGATGAAAATGCCGCTGAAAAGCTCGGCAGCTGCGACGGTATTATCATACCCGGCGGCTTTGGCGACAGAGGCATCGAGGGCATGATAAGTGCTATAAAATATGCAAGGGAAAATAAAGTTCCGCTGTTCGGCATCTGCCTCGGAATGCAGCTCTCGGTCATAGAATTTGCAAGAGATGCAGCAGGTCTGACGGGAGCGAACTCCACGGAGTTCGGCGAGACGCCTTATCCTGTTATCGACATTATGGATTCGCAGAAGGACATCACCGAAAAGGGCGGCACTATGAGACTGGGCGCATACCCGTGTGTTCTGCAGAATGGCACGCTGGTAAAGAAAATTTACGGCAATGCCGAGCTTATCCACGAGCGTCACCGTCACCGCTGGGAATTCAACAATGATTTCCGCAAGGTGCTTTCCGAAAAAGGTCTTGTCATTGCAGGACTTTCACCCGATGAAAAGCTCGTTGAGATAGTTGAGCTGCCGCAGGATGTTCACCCGTGGTTCGTCGGCGTTCAGTTCCACCCGGAGTTCAAGTCAAGACCAAATCACGCACAGGTGCTTTTCAGAGATTTTATCAGAGCGTCTTTGGAAAACGCAGGCAAATAAAATAACAAGGGACTGTTGCTTATTATGCAGC
>CAMYUO010000246.1 GCA_947302065.1 uncultured Clostridia bacterium
GAGCGCCGACCTCCTTGCGCTGAGAATAAAAAAGTCCGGCATTACCAGAGTTCTGGTAAGCCGGGCTTTTGCGTATTAGCAATCAATTGAGCTGTAATATTCCTCAAGCTTAGGTCTTGCACGCACATAAAACGGTTCAAGCATCTTGTCAAAGTGCGTTCCCATGCTTTCGAGAATTATCCTGTCAGCCTCTTCAAACGAGAATTTTTCCTTGTAAACTCTCTTGCTGACGAGCGCATCGTAAACATCTGCGATAGCCATAATCCTTGCCTCAATAGGTATCTCATCTGCTTTGAGACCGGCAGGGTAGCCCGAGCCGTCCCAGCGCTCGTGATGATAATGTGCAACGTTCACTGCTATCTCGTGGAACTCGTGGTCATCTGTACCCTCGAGTATCTCGTGGACTATCTTTGCACCCTCAGCAGCGTGCGTTTTCATCATTTCATATTCTGCCGGGGTGTATTTGCCCGGTTTGCGCAGGATAGCGTCATCAACAGCGATCTTTCCGAGGTCGTGCATCGGCGCAGCCTTGATTATGCGCTCATAGAATTCATCGTTGAGATTCGCATAGTGCGCTTTTCTCATCTCGTTTGTGAGGATCTTCACACCCTCGCTCGTTCTCCTGATGTGACCGCCCGTCGAGTTGTCACGGCTTTCGACCATCGTCGCCATGCTGATTATCAGCTTGTTGTGCATCTCGATGATGTGGTTGGTCTTGTCGTAAACCTCATTGCGCAGCTCGTCATTGAACGAGTCTATGAGCTTGATATACTGCTGATTCTTTGTATCGTCTGTGATAAAGAACTGGTAGCCTCTGTTCTTTCGCCCGTCAAAAAGATAGGTGATGTTTATAAGATAGATGCTGTCGCCCTTTTCATAGTAGATCTTGTTGTTCGCTTCGTCGCTTGAAAAATCGCTGAGCCATTTCTCGAACGTGTCGATAACTTCCTCGCTTTTTCTTATCGGCTTGTCAACGGTGAGCTTCTGCAGGAAAGGGAATATCTTTCGTGCTGTCTTGTTGCTTCCGAGATATTTGCCCTTGTTGTCAACAGATACAAAACCCGTGTCGCCGGATTCCACCATCGAGTCGATAGCGTTGTCCGAGACGTTGTAAAGACTGAGCTTGTAAACGATGATAAGGAACATGATCTGTGCAAAGACATATGCCGCAGGCAGCAGCTGAAGGTTGTCGATAAAGCTCCTTCCCGCAAAATATGCGATCATTGCGACCGTAACTGCCGTAAACAGCAGATATATCATCGTTCTTGATACCTGATTTTTCTTGAAATAGCTGTAAATTATCGCCAGCAGCGTCAGCGAGAAATAAACGATAACGATGCCGAGGAAAACTGTGTGCATGATCCCGTAGTGCTTGTCAAGATAAGCTGAGTTGTCGATTATCTTGAAGCTCGTTCTGCCCTCATAGAACATATCCGAGTGACCTATCGTCAGCACCGTGCAGTAGGAAAGCGAGCTTGCCGTCATAAACATGACTCGTGAGAACCGCCCGAGCTTTATATGACACAGGCTGAATACCATGAACATCATAAACATCAGCAGGAAAGTTCCGCCTATGTATGTCAGCTTTTGCGCCACAAGCGCTTCCTCAAGATTCTGTGCCCTTGAAAACAGAGAAAAGCCGAGGTTCGTTATCGGCACGAGCACGAACACGAGCGTTATGTGCACATCGAAATGCTTGTGCCACATGAACAGATAGATTATAGACATTATCAGTGACAGTGCAAGCATCGAGTCATAGAATAAAGTTATCATCTTTTTCTTCCTTTCCGTCCAAAAATGAACGGCATGATCAATATCAATATATACCAAATATATTATACCAATTTTGCTGCCGGATGTCAACGATAATTGTGTTAATATACAAAAATCGCACCCGCCGAAATTGACGGGTGCAATTGTATCACTTCTTGTAAATCACGATGGACTGTCTGCCCTGTGCGCCGTAGATCTTCATAAAGTGGGTCATCGAGTGTCTTACCGTATAACCCCAGCCGACATCTGCTATGATGAATTCGCCTGTTACCTCGTCATAACCCGAGATGACTGAGCCGTGCTGTGTGCCGACCCATGTGAACGCATATGTGCCCGTTCCGTCGTGAGAGTATTTCTGACCTCTCTGAATATTGAACGTAGCATATGAGCTCGGATCTGCGCCTCTGGTTATCCACCAGATCTGAACAGCGTGACCCTTTTCAAGCTCTTTCTTCAGACCCTCGAGGTCAAGACCTGCGGTGTGGTTGATAGTGCCTGTGTCGAGCTTGTACCATGACATGTTTGCGTTGTTGTCCGTGTGAACATCTATCTGATACTGGCCTCTTACGCCCATATCCTTAAGGAACCTGTTTGCAGTCGCCGCAAGCGCAGGCGCCATAACGCCGTAAGCGTTCTCATCGTAAGGGCTTCCCCAGGAAGCGTAGTTCGGGTCGCCTACCCAGTAATCAACTATTGTCAGATACTTGTCAGCCAGCAGGTTCTTTGTGCATGTTGTAAATCCGAGATGACGGTTGAGCAGGGTAGCCAGCGCAGTCGTCTCACAGCCTGTCGGCATCGGAGCGCCGCCTTCCCAGCCGAGCTGGTCGATAGGACCAAAGTTCAGGTCAACGTAACCTGCTACCTGGCTTGCCGGAACATAACCGAATTTCTGCTTGTTCGAGCCCGGGATGTATACCTTGTACCAGCTGCTCGTGAAAGCACCCTTTTTGTCAAGTATCATGCCGTAGCTGCCCGAGTAGAGCACTGTTGCGCTTGTGCTTGGTGACGAATAGATCTTGAATGCGCTCTTGCTCTTTACGGTCGAGTCGGTCGAGAGCGTGCAGTTTGCAGTGCCTGTGCGGTAAGTCACACCGCCTGAGTTGTTAACGCCGTAAAGGCTGAACTGATAAGCTGTGCTGCGTGTGAGATTGCTGAATACACAGTAGTTGTTCGATGTCGAATATGTCTGCCACTTGCCGTCTTTGTAGATAGATGCGTAGTATGTCGAGATGCCGTCTACCTTGTTCCAGCGCAGTGTTATGTAGTTCGTGCCTGACGACGGCTCAGAGAATGACGGTATTGCCGAAATGGTCGTGACCTTTACCGTGTTGCTGTCAGGACCGTTATGCACCTTGCCTGTGCCGTCAACACATAACGCTCTGACCTTGTATTCATATGTCGTCGAGCCTGAAACGGTTTTGTCCGTGAACTTATTGCTGCTTGTTGTGGCGATGAGTATATAATCGCCTGTTGTCTTTCGGTAGATCTGATAGGACGAGTGCGTTGTGTCGTCCCAACTAAGCTCAGCGTAGTTTGACGAGATCATGCCCGATCTGAGATTTGTAACTGCGCTCGGGTCAGTTCCTGCAATGATGAACATTGCCGAATCTGTCAGAGCAGTGCCTGCGTCATTTACAGGAACGACTTCAAACTTGTATGTCGTTGCCGCACGGCAGCCTATCCTGAACGAAGTTGTCGTTGATGTGCCGAGTCTTGTTTTGGTGCCTGTAACGTTGAATACATCGTATTTTACTGCACCCGCAACAGGCTTCCAGCTGAGAGTTACCGAGCTGCTCGTGCATGCCGCAGTGATATTTGTATTGATTATTGCGCGTGCAGCCTCGTCAGAGATAAGAGGCGGTCCGCCGATAGTCGTCGCACTTGCAGAACCGGACTTTGCTGCATAATCTTTTGCAGCAGCAAAATTGTTGCTTGCAGTGAGTATCAGAGGCGATGCGTATTTGGATGCCAGCGGTCCGGCGCAAAGACCGTCAGGGTAGTTGAGCGCATATGCAAGTATAAGCTTCTGCGCCTTGCCGAAATACTTGTTTGCCACATTTACAGATGTCTCATATCTGTTAAGACCGCCTATTCTCGAAACATTTGTGAAAATGCCGTTTATCTGAGTTTCTATCTGCGTGGTGACAGCACCCGTGCC
>CAMYUO010000247.1 GCA_947302065.1 uncultured Clostridia bacterium
ATCGCAGGCGATATGCTATCTGCACGAGGAAATTGACAAGCTCGGTTACAGCGATCTTGTATACACAACGGGCGAGGTCGTTTGTCACCCGTGCGTACACACCTGTGTTCCCGATTATTTTGATTTCTCGTTCGACGCAAGACACGAAAAGCCTGAGGTGCTCGAAAAGGTGCTTGCTATCGTAAAGAGCTGTGCCGACAAGGACTGGTCGGGCTGCAGCTGCACAGTCGAAAAGGCTTGGAACAGAGACACTGTCTACTGGGACAAGAAGCTGGTCGGCTATGTAAAGCAGTCGGCTGAGGAGTGCGGGATCTCGCATCAGTATATCCATTCGGGTGCAGGTCACGATGCGCAGTTCGCATCATATATGCTGCCGACAACAATGATATTTGTTCAGTCAAAGGACGGACTTTCACACTGCGAGCCTGAGTTCTCGTCGGTAAAGCACTGCACCGAGGGTGCGACCGTTATGCTCAACGCCGTGCTCAAGGCTGACAACGACTGAGGGCGCCGCTATGGGCAGACAGTTTATAATGCCTCCCCGCATCTTTACGGGAGCCGGCAGTCTCGAGCTTGCGCAAAAGGAATTTCAGGCGCTTGGCAGCAGAGCGCTGATAGTCACGGGACCGAATGTCAAAAAGCTCGCTTGCTTTAAAAAGCTGACAGAGTTTTTGTCAAAGATCGGCGTATCGTACAGGATCTATTCCGAAGTAACGGGCGAACCCGACGATGTCATCGTGCTCAACGGGCTTATCAAATACAGGCTCGAAAAATGCGATCATCTCATTGCGATAGGCGGCGGCAGTCCGATAGACACCATGAAGGCTATTGCTGCGCTTTCGGTCAACAGCGGCAGAATCTCGGACTATATGGGAAAGGCTATCGAGGGTGATATGCCGCCGATGGCAGCTATCCCGACTACTGCGGGTACAGGCTCTGAGGCTACAAAATTCACGGTCATAACCGACAGTGAAACGAGCATAAAAATGCTGCTCAAGGGCGACGGTCTTGTGCCTGAGCTTGCGATAGTAGATCCCGAATTTTCGATGTCGTCACCCAAAAGTGTGACAGCATCGACAGGGCTTGATGCACTCACCCACGCTGTTGAATCATACACATCACGTCTTTCACAGCCGCTGAGCGATCTGTTTGCGGTCTCGGCGGTCAAGCGTATTATCAAGTATCTGCCGACAGCATACGCCGACGGCAGCAGCGCCGAGGCAAGAGAGCAGATGTCGCTCGCAGCATTCGAGGCAGGCGTTGCAATAAACAACGCATCTGTGACGATCGTTCACGGAATGAGCAGACCTATCGGAGCGCTGTTTCATGTGCCTCACGGACTTTCAAACGCAATGCTGCTCGAAAAATGTATGGGCTTTGCACTTGACGGTGCATATGAACGCTTTGCAGAGCTTGCAAGGGCATCGGGCGCAGCAGAAAGCGCCGACAGCGACAAGCAGGCTGCTGAAAAGTTCCTTGCAAAGCTCGGCGAGATATGCAGGATATGCGAAGTGCCGACTCTCGAACAGTATGGCATCAGCAAAGACGAGTTTATGGCTCACATTGATAAAATGGCAGACGACGCACTTGCAAGCGGCAGTCCTGCCAACACGATAAAGCCGGTCAGCAAACAGGATGTGATCGGCATATACCGATCCTTATGGGATCAGACATAACAAGCTGCCTCATGATTCATTTTCCCCTGCCGAAAGGCTGTGTCTCCGCTGCGGAGCGCAGCCTTTTTGCTGTATTTCTTTGTCCAACCAATCATACAGTTAACTTTTGATGCTTTTCTATTTCAATGGCGTTGACAAATTGACATCACATCGGCGATGTGATATGATATACAAAAAGAACGGAGGCGCATTGAATGAAGATACTGCTATTTTGCTGCAAGGGGTTTGAGATGATGGAGTTCGCTCCGTTCATTGATGTTCCCGGCTGGGCAGTCAACGACTACGGCTATGACATCTCGGTCGAGACCGCAGGTTTCACAAAGGTCGTCATATCGGCTTTTGGTGTGCCGATCACTGTTGACAGGACACTTGATGAGATAGATCTGAACGAATACGATGCGCTTGTTGTGCCCGGCGGTTTTGAGGAATACGGATTCTACGAGCAAGCCTATGACGACAGATTTCTCGGACTTATCCGTGAGTTCGACAGTCGTGGAAAGTTCATCGCATCGGTGTGCGTTGGCTCTTTGCCGTTAGGTGCGAGCGGTATTCTGAAAGGCCGCAGAGCGACAACATATCACCTCGGTGACGGGCGCAGGCAGCGCCAGCTGGCAGAGTTCGGCGCAGTTGTAGTGCCCGATGAGAGCGTAGTTGCAGACAAAAATGTCATCACCAGCTTTTGTCCAGAGACCGCACCGCACGTTGCGTTTCGCCTGCTCGGTCTGATGCTCGGCGAGGACAAGGCAAAGATAATTATCGATGCAATGGGATACTGATAACAAACACAAACGCCCGGGAGATTTGAACTACCGGGCGTGAACTATTTAGTTGAGCGCATAGGCAAAATAAGCGTGATCCTGATTGCCTGTGTCGAGCACCTCAAATCCTGCCATGAGCACACCTGCGCCGTGCTCAGGATCCCATGTTGAATCGAAATACAGACCAACGGCATGCTTGTCGCCTTTCATATCACCGTGTATCTTCATAACGGTGAACGTTATCGTTTCAAGCAGCTGCTCAACGGTCGTGATATACGGATATCCCTCTTCTTCCTCTTCGCTTTCCTTGAATGTACTGAAATCTATCATATACATTGATCTCCCCATTTTTTTGATAATTGTTATGGTATGCGCTGATAACACACCGCAACCGGCTTGTCAACACAAAACATCATCACTCAAAAGCGCTTATTTGGTGTTCCCGGATACTATTAACAATGAATGTCTATTTGTGCGTATCCGTTTGCTTTTGTTAAAAATACATAAAATATTGCACGCTTGTTGACAAATTAGGGCGGATATTGTATAATGAACGTACACAAGTTTGACTATTATGTAAATTTGTCGGTTCACGTTTACGTAAAACCAAGAAAAGGAGTGGTATGATGAAAACGACTAAGACCAAACGACTGCTTTCGCTGATAATGGCGATATGTCTCGTATTCGGCTCGGCATCCGCCCTGCCGGAGAACGCAGTGACCGAGTCTGCCTCTGTCACTGCAAGTGCGCAGGGCGAAGAGGGCGGAGAAGCAATAGTTGAAGGCGATTTTGAGATCCGTCTGATGACTGACAACAAAGCAGCTGTGACCAGATATCTCGGCAGCGACACGAACGTCACTATCCCGGAAACTATCGCCGGATACACGGTGACTATGATCGACGATGGCGCATTCGGCGGTTTCGACACGCTGCAATCCGTGACTCTGCCTGACAGCGTTATCAATATCGCACCAGATGCGTTCTCGTTCTGTGAGAACCTTGCAAGCGTTACTCTGTCAAGCGAGCTTCAGTCTATCGACAGGAACGCATTTTCCGATTGCCCGAAACTTACGTCGATAGCTCTGCCAGGCAAGCTTGAAAGCATCGGCAGCGAAGCGTTCATGCGCACAGGTCTTACGTCGGTTTCGCTTCCCGATTCCGTTACATTCATGGACGAAAGAGTTTTCTGCGAATGTGATTCGCTCCAAACTGTCACGATAGGTAAAAATCTTGGTTCTGTCAGCAGAAGTGCATTCCGTGACTGCGGAGCGCTCGAGACAGTGACTCTCCCCGAAGGACTTACGGAAATATCTGCAGAGGCTTTCTCATACTGTATTAAGCTTTCGACTGCCGCACTGCCGAGTACTCTCAGAGTGATAGGCGACTACGCATTTGAGGGAACGGCTCTGGCAGCTGTGACATTCCCGAGCCAGCTGGAAGAGATAGGCGAGGGTGCATTTGTCTACTGCGATTCGCTTACCACGGTA
>CAMYUO010000248.1 GCA_947302065.1 uncultured Clostridia bacterium
ACGAGTCTGCTGCCGTGACCTTCTTTTCCGTAGTTCGGCACTTCGGGATCCTCATGCAGATTCTTTCCGACGCCGTGTCCGACAAATTCTCTGACAACAGAAAATCCGTTGTCCTCATTGTACTTGGCTATTGCCGCACCGAGATCTCCGAGTCTTACACCCGGCTTTACCATTTTTATTGCGAGGTAAAGGCTTTCTTCGGTGGACTTCATAAGTGCCTTTGCTTCTTCGGAGACCTCTCCGACTACAAAGGTCTTGCAGGAATCTCCGTGGTAGCCGTCTATATAAGCTCCCACATCGACCGATACGATATCACCCTCGCAGATCTTTCTCGGTCCGGGGATACCGTGGATAACCTCATCGTTTATTGAGATACAAGCTGAACCTGTAAATCCGCCGTAGCCGAGAAAGCTCGGTTTTGCGCCGTGTGAGGTTATATATCTGTGAACGACCTTATCGAGCTCCAGGGTAGTCATACCCGGTCTGATAGCCTCGCCCGCAGCGATCAGTGCGCCTGCGGTTATTTTGCCCGCTTTGCGCATCTTCTCTATTTCAGTATTGGATTTGACACAAATCATTTTTATGCCTTTTTGACCTTTCTAAGCTTTAGCCCTTAAGAGCGTTGAGCACCATATCGTTTGTCTCGGCAACATCGTTTGTGCCGTGAACTGTTACAAGCTTGCCCTGTGCTTTGTAGAAATCTACGAGCGGAGCTGTTGTCTTGTGATATGTTTCAAGTCTGCTGAGTACGGTTGCAGGCTCGTCGTCTTTTCTGATAACGAGTTCCTTGCCGCAAACGTCGCACACGCCCTCAACCTTCGGAGCCTTGGAAACGATGTGATAGGTTGCGCCGCAATCGAGGCAAACTCTTCTGCCTGAAAGTCTTCCCTTGATAACTTCGTCGTCCACTGCAAGCTCAACGACCTTGTCGATCTGCACACCCATATTGTCGAGTGCTTCTGCCTGCGGAACTGTTCTCGGGAAACCGTCGAGGATAAAACCGTTCTGAGCGTCAGGCTCTGCGATCCTGTCCTTGAGGATACCGATTACGATATCGTCCGAAACAAGTGCGCCTGCGTCCATAGCAGCCTTAGCCTTCAAGCCATACTCTGTACCTGCCTTAACAGCAGCTCTGAGCATATTGCCTGTTGAGATGGTCGGGATATTGAGCGCCTTGCAAAGAACCTCTGCCTGAGTTCCCTTGCCTGCTCCCGGAGCGCCTAAAAGAATAATGTTCATACTTTTTTTCTATGCCCGATGCTTCGGACATATCCTCCTTTCGTGGTTTCAAGGTTTTGTTTCACGCTGACGGGGTCTTTCCCGCAGCGCAAAACTGATTTTGAATAGTTGATTTCAAAAAGTGCCTTTTAAAACTCGGGGGTCTTATTCGAGGAAGCCCTTATGGTGACGCATCATCATCTGGGATTCCATTGTACGAACTGTTTCAAGTGCAACAGCAACAACGATGAGGATGGATGTACCGCCCATTGCGATGTTCAGTCCGGTGAATGCTGTAAAGATGATAGGCAGCAGGGCTACGACTCCGAGGAATATAGCGCCGACCAGTGTGATCTTTGACAGTATCTTCTTGATGTAGTCGCTCGTCGGCTTACCCGGTCTGATGCCCGGTACGCCGCCGTTGTTCTGTCGGAGATTGTTAGCGATCTCGACAGGGTTGTACTGCATTGAAACATAGAAGTAGTTAAAGCCGATGATAAGAACAAAGTAAACTATTCCGTATACCGGGTGCGTATAACTGAACCAGTGAAGGAACTTGTCATAGAACGAACCCTCAGTCGGCTTGATAAACATTTCGAGAGTTGACGGAAGTGAAACGAACGCCATTGCGAAGATGATCGGCAGAACGCCGCTCATTGCGATCTTAACAGGGATAAATGTGTTCTGACCGCCGTACTGTTTTCTTCCTACTACTCGTTTTGCATATTGTATCGGGATACGTCTTTCCGCTTCATTCATAAAGATGATGAATGCAACGATAAGGATAAACGATACGATGATGATCGGAACGAGGATCATATTCTTTGCTTCGCCGGTCTTCATCAGGTCGATGAGGTTGAGAACAGCCTCCGGACCTCTTGCGACGATACCTGCGAACAGCAGCATTGAGATACCGTTTCCGATACCCTTTGAGTTGATCTCCTCACCGAGCCAGATTGTTACTGATGCACCTGCGGTGAAGCAAGCGATGATAACGATCTCGGCGAATATCTTGTCAAAGCCGTTGGTATAAAGAACAGCCTCTGCCTTTGACAGTGTGAGGTAATATGCCCAAGCCTGGAACACAGCGATCAGCAAAGCAAAATACTTTGTGATCTTGTCCAGCTTCTTCTTGCCCTCGGGACCCTCATGTGCGAGTCTTTCGAGCGGCGGAAGTGCATATGTGAGCAACTGAATAATGATCTGCGCATTGATATAAGGTGAAACAGAAAGTGCAAGCAAGGTAGCTTTTGAGAAGTTACCGCCGGAGAGAACGTTGAGGTAGCTGAAGAAGTTACCTGAATTTGCGCTCTGCTCGAACCAGCTTGACAGCTTTGCTGAATCAAGGAACGGAACCGGTACTGTACCGCCGATCCTGTATATTACGATGATGAAAAATGTAAATATGAGTTTCTTCCTTAAGTCCGGTATTTTCCAGGCATTACGAAATGTCTCTATCACAATTACATCACCTCTGCCTTCCCGCCTGCCTTTTCGATTTTTTCCTTGGCTGCTGCCGAGAACTTGGCAGCCTTTACGGTAAGGTTCTTAGTAAGCTCTCCGTTTCCAAGCACCTTGATGCCATCAAGCTCCTTTTTAACAAGTCCGCTTGCCTTGAGCAGCTCTGCGTCAACGGTGATACCGTCGTTGAACATTTCAAGATCCGAAACATTGATAACTGCGTACTTTGTTGCAAATATATTGTTGAATCCACGCTTAGGGATACGACGTGCCAGAGCTGTCTGACCGCCTTCAAAACCAGGTCTGATAGAGCCGCCGGAACGTGCCTTCTGTCCCTTGTGTCCCTTGCCGGCTGTCTTGCCGTTGCCCGAGCCGTGACCTCTGCCCTTACGCTTGCTCTCTACATTAGAGCCGGGATTTGGTGATAATTCGTGCAGTTTCATTTATTGCACCTCCTTGCTTAAGCTTCGGTTACTTTGATAAGGTGAGATACGACCTTGATCTTGCCCTGTGTCTGTGCGTTGTCGGGCTGGTCTGTTGTGTCACCGATTTTTCTGAGACCAAGAGAATTTGCAGTGGCGATCTGCTTTGCGCTTCTACCGTTCAAACTCTTGACCAGTTCGATTTTCAGGTTTGCCATCTGTGTTTCCTCCTTAGCCTATGATTTCCTTTGCAGTCTTGCCTCTCTTTGCAGCGATCTCGTCAAGACTTCTTACTGCTGCAAGACCTGCCAGTGTAGCTCTTACCACGTTGCAAGGATTGTTTGAACGAAGGGACTTTGTTCTGATATCCTTGATGCCTGCCATCTCGACTACCGATCTGACAGGACCGCCTGCGATAACACCGGTACCGGGTGCAGCCGGCTTCATAAGAACTGCGCCTGCGCCGTATTTACCTACGATCTCGTGTGGGATAGTTGTACCCTTGAGTGAGATCTTGATAAGATTCTTCTTTGCGTCCTCGATACCCTTACGGATAGCGTCCGGAACTTCTCCTGACTTTCCGATACCGAAGCCTACGATGCCGTTTCCGTCGCCCACAACCACGAGAGCTGCGAACTTATAGATACGACCACCCTTTACGGTCTTGGATACTCTGTTGATTGCAACTACCTTTTCGCTGAGTTCCAATGTTGAAGCATCTATTAAAGCCAAATGTATACCCTCCTTTTTAGAATTTGAGTCCGCCTTCACGGGCTCCGTCTGCTAACTCCTGAACACGTCCGTGGTAAAGGA
>CAMYUO010000249.1 GCA_947302065.1 uncultured Clostridia bacterium
AGTCCTCTGTTGCTTTTACGCTAAGCTCGTAAAGCCCTCTCAGAGGGTTGGCGTTCTCCTCGCTGTAGTATCTTACCAAAGCGTCGATGACACGCTTCGGTTTTTGCTGTGTTGCGGAGTTGTCAAGATAGACAAGCTCCTTGTATTTATCGAAAATAGGGAAGTTCTCTTTCCCCATAAGTGCGTTATTCATCTTCATCACCTTGTCCAAGTATCAGCTTTATGCGCTCCGCAGTCTGCTCATCGCCTATGCTGTTCACTGTCTGCGATATTTTTGACTGAGCTGTGAGCTGTATTATTTTTTCCTCCGGCAAGCCTCTTGACATCATATAGAATATATGCTGCTCGTCAACACGTCCGATAGATGCGCCGTGGCTGCCCTCAACGTCCTCCTCTGCGCACAGGATAAGCGGAACGGTCTTGTTCACCGCTTTTTCGCCTATAAGCAGAACGTCCTCGCTTTCCGTGCCGACTGCACCTGCACAGCCTCTTGCAAAGTCGATAGTTCCCTTGAACGTTTTGCGTGCATTGCCGTTCATAACGCCTTTTGCTGTTATGCCCGATACCGTCTTCCTGCCCAGATGCTTTGCTGTAAGATTTATGTCCAGATCGTCACTGTCATCGAGCAGATAGCCTATGTTTGCTGTAAACTCAGCCTTTCTGCCGTCAAGTGTGACATCAGCCTGACTGACCGTGTCGGTCGTGTGAAGGTAAAGCTGTATCAGCTCGAACTTTGCATTTCCCGCAGCCCTTGCGGTCACCTCGGACACAGTCTGTGCCTTGCTCTCAAACACCTGTACGAGCGTGACCTGCGAGCTGCTGCCGATATCAACGTTTGTTTTTATCTGCAAGCTGTTTTCTCCACCGATGAACATTGCCGCAAACTTGTTTTCTCCGTCTTGTGCATTTATATCAAAAGCACTGTCGGCAGAAACATCTATGCTCGTTCTCTTTTCGGTCAGCGTGATGCTTTGTGCGTTATGCTCATCAAGCTCCCTTTGTGTATCGTTCACTCCCAGCCACGAAAACGTAGGTGCGGGGAGCGTGTTAAGTTTTACTGTGTTCATTTTTATCACCCTATGCTTCCGTGCATTTCAAGTCCGATGAGATTGTTCATCTCCATCGCATATTCAAGCGGGAGCTCCTTTGAAACATTGTCCGCAAAGCCTCTTACTATCATAGCCCTTGCGTCCTGTTCGCTTATGCCCCTGCTCATAAGATAGAAAACTGTTTCATCGCTTATGCGTCCTATCTTAGCCTCGTGTCCGACATCTGCATACTTAGTGCGTATGTCCATCGCAGGCACCGTGTCCGAACGGGAGATACCGTCAAGCATCAGCGACTCGCAGCTCACCGAGCTTTTGCTGCCCACAGCGTTCTCCTTAACGACAACAGCACTCCTGAATGTGCTTATGCCGCCGGATTTGCTGATAGATTTCGTATTCATATACGACGATGTGTTCGGTGCATTGTGTATCATTTTAGCGCCTGTGTCGAGGTTCTGTCCCTCGCCCGCAAACGTTATTCCCGTAAATTCAGCCCGAGCGCCTTCGCCGTTGAGAATGCTCATCGGGTACAGATAGGAAACGTGCGAGCCGAAGCTGCCCGATACCCATTCTATCTTTCCGCCCTCGGCAACAAGTGCTCGCTTTGTGTTGAGGTTATACATATTCTTTGACCAGTTCTCGATAGTGGAGTATCGCAGTGCAGCGTTTTTCCCCACATACAGCTCAACGCAGCCGGCGTGCAGTCCTGCCTCGTAGTATTTCGGGGCGGAGCAGCCCTCGATAAAGTGCAGATAGGAGTCTTCCTCAAGGATTATCAGCGTGTGCTCAAACTGTCCCGCACCCTTTGCATTCAGTCTGAAATATGACTGCAAGGGTATCTCGAGCTTTACACCTTTCGGGACGTATACGAACGATCCCCCCGACCATACCGCCCCGTGCAGCGCCGCAAACTTGTGGTCTGTCGGCGGAACGAGCTTCATAAAGTGCGACTTTATCATTTCCGCATAGCGTTCGTCGTGCATCGCACTTTCAAGATCGGTGTATACAACGCCCGACTGTGCGACCTCTTTTCTGACGTTGTGGTAGACAAGCTCGCTGTCGTACTGTGCACCGACACCTGCAAGCGATTCCTGTTCTGCCTGCGGTATGCCGAGGTTCTCGAACGTCTGCTTTATATCCTCGGGAACATCGTTCCAGTCGGTGTTCATACGGCTTTTCTGTCTGATGTAAGTGACGATCTTGTCAACATCAAGTTCGTCGATCGACGGACCCCATTCTACCATTTTTGTCTTGTTATAAATGTCCAGAGAGTGCAGTCTGAACTCCCTCATCCATTCGGGATCGTTCTTTTCTGCTGAAAGCTCGTTCACTATCTGTGCCGTAAGTCCGCTGCCGAGAAAGTCGTTTTCGTCCTCTTCAAATCTGAAATCATAACGTGAGCGGTCAATGTCCGCAACTGTTGTTTTCTCTTTCATTTCTGCTCACTTCCCGATATATTTGTCAAATCCGTTTTTAAGTACATCTTCCACAAGCTCCGCACCGCCCTGTGCAGCGATCTTCCCTGCCGAAAGGATATGCGTGCGGTCAACATCAAGAGATTCAAGGATCCTTGTATTGTGCGTTATCACCAGCAAAGAGCCGCCCGTGCGGGCTTTGTATTCCTCAATGCCCTTTGATACGGTCTTTACCGCATCAACATCAAGTCCCGAATCGGTCTCATCAAGTATAGCCAGCTTAGGCTCGAGCATCAGCAGCTGGAGTATCTCGGATTTTTTCTTCTCACCGCCCGAGAAGCCTACATTGAGATCTCTGTCGGCATAGGAGCTGTCCATATTGAGTATCTCCATTGCTGCTTTGAGCTTCTTTTTGAAATCCCACAGCTTCATATGCTTTCCCGTGATCTGTTCCAGCGAGTTGCGAAGAAACTCCGAAAGCGTTATCCCCGGTATCTCAACGGGATCCTGGAACGAGAGGAATATACCTCTCTTGGCTCTTTCGTATGCTGACTCACCGGTGATATCCTCGCCCTCAAAAACAATATTTCCGCCCGAGACCGTGTATTCGGGGCTTCCCATTATTGTAAGACCGAGAGTTGATTTTCCCGCACCGTTAGGTCCCATAAGGACGTGCGTGCTGCCGCTTTCTATGCTCAGCGAAACGCCGTGCAGAAGTTCCTTTTCCTCGGCACTGACGTAAAGGTCCGATATTTTAAGTAATTCCGACATTTGAATCCTCCTGAATAATATAGGCAACACCGCACAACCACCGGCTAACGCCTTTGCACGCCATCTGCTTGCATATTTTCCGTCATAGTACACAAATTTTCCTTGCCGGGCGTCAGCCCGCCTGCGTCAAATTTATGAATTCTGACGAAAGATCTGACTGCGCATCTGACGCACAATGGTCGTGCGGTATTGCCTAAAGTATGTTTTTCAGTATGACCTTTCAATTCCTATAATCATACTATGGAATGGATAAATTTTATCACAGTATTCCTACTATGTCAATAGGATTTGTACATTTTCGGTATAACCTACAATATGGGTAGGTTTGTAGGACATAACTTTGTACAGTATTTCCTATTGACTTTGTAGGAGTTTCGTTATATAATCATATCAAACCGGTAGGAAATACGGTTAGTATATCCGAAAAGCCGATATACCACATTTTAAAAGGGAAGTGTTACAATGGCTATACTGTTTACATCGCTCAACCGCAGAAATTACCGATTCGGACGAATGTCTGTCTGTTGAACCTTGATAAGACACAAAAAACAACAAACATTTTTATCTGAAAAGGAGTAAATACTATGAGCAACTATAAATTTGAAACATTACAGCTTCACGTCGGACAGGAGCAGGCAGACCCTGCAACAGAT
>CAMYUO010000250.1 GCA_947302065.1 uncultured Clostridia bacterium
TAGAGCGCTTGTAACCGCCTTTTTTCTTGAAATCGGCAGGCAGAGCCTTGACCGAGTATATCTGCGAAAGCTCCTCGGCTATCTCGCCGAGCTTCTGCGCATTTTTATACGGCGAGATGGAAAGTGTCGTGGTGAAATAGTCTGCACCGAGCTTTGCGGCAAGCTGTGCGGTCTTTTCAAGGCGCAGACGATAGCATTTAAAGCATCTCTCGCCGCCCTCGGGCACGTTTTCCAAGCCTTTTGCTATCTCAAAAAACTCGCTTTGGTCGTATTCGCCGACGACTATCTCGGGCTTATCGGGCATCGGCATCTCGCCGACGAGCCTTTGCAGTTCCTGCGTGCGCTTTTCAAACTCCTCTTTCGGCGAAATATTCGGGTTATAATAAAACAGTATGATGTGAAAATACTTTGTGAGGTATTCAAGCACATACGACGAGCAGGGCGCACAGCAGCTGTGCAGCAGCAATATCGGCTTTTTATCGAGCTTTTCTATCTGCGTGAGCAGTTCGTCGAGCTGTTTCTGGTAATTTGTTTTCTGCATATGCGCACCGTCCTTTCCGCACAACAGTATAACATATTTTTGTCGGGATTTCAACGTATAATTTCAGCTTTTGCGCAAACAGTAACACAAAAGAGGTGTTTGAAATGTCAGGCATGGCAACAAAATTCATGCAGACGCAGCCGTCGGTCATCGCATCGGCGGCAGTCGGCGGCAAAAAAGAAGGCGAGGGTCCTCTCGGGGAATACTTTGACAAGATAAGCGATGACCCGTATCTCTCGTCGCAGACTTATGAGCAGGGCGAGAGCAGGCTGCAAAAACAAGCTGTCCTGCACTGTCTGGACAAGGCAGGCTTGAAGCCTGCGGACATCGACATTCTGTTCGGCGGTGACCTGCTCAACCAATGTGTCGGGACAACTTACGGTGTACGCTGCTTTGAGATGCCGTTTCTGGGCGTTTACAGCGCCTGCTCGACGATGACGGAGAGCCTTTTGCTCGCCTCGCTTTTCGTTGACAGGGGCATAACGGGCAACGCAATGGCTGTGACCAGCTCGCATTTCTGCACAGCGGAAAGGCAGTACCGCTTCCCTCTCGGTTACGGCGGACAGCGCTCGCCGACATCTCAATGGACAGTGACGGCAGGCGGCGCGCTCATCGTTGACAGGCACGCTCAGCCGCCTTATGTGCGTGCCTGCACGGTCGGTCGGATAGTTGATATGGGCGTGACCGATGCCGCCAACATGGGTGCGGCTATGGCACCTGCGGCATTTTCAACGATAAAAGGATTCTTCGACGAGACGGGCTTGACACCTGCCGATTTTGACCACATCGTCACTGGTGACCTCGGAAAAGTCGGCAGCAGGCTGCTTTGCGAGCTTATGCGCAATGCAGGCTGTGACATTTCGGCAAAACACAAAGACTGCGGAATGATGATGTATCATTTTGACAAGCAGGACGTTCACGCAGGCGGCAGCGGCTGCGGCTGTGCGGCAGGAACTCTCTGCGGTTATTTTATCCCAAAGCTGCGCTCGGGCGAAATGAAAAACATACTGTTTGCGGCAACGGGTGCGCTGATGTCGCCGACGGTCAGCCAGCAGGGCGAGAGCATACCGTCGATATCGCATCTTGTATGGCTGTCGCACGAAACGACGGTGTGAAAGGAGTTTTGGATATGACGTATGTTTATGCTTTTGTTGTCGGCGGTGCGCTGTGCGCCGTCGGGCAGCTGCTGATAGATTTTACAAAGCTCACACCTGCAAGGATACTTGTATCCTATGTCACAGCAGGGTGTGCGCTCGGCGCACTGGGTCTTTACGAGCCGCTGGTCGATACCGCAGGCGCAGGTGCAACAGTGCCCTTGACGGGATTCGGGTATCTGCTTGCCGACGGCGTGAAAACGCAGGTCGATGAGAACGGTTTTTTCGGCATCTTCACGGGCGGACTGACCGCTGCCGCAGGCGGCATCACCGCAGCAATGTGCTTTGCATTCCTGTTCGCTCTGTTTTTCCGCAGCAAGCCGAAATAAAAAAGACAGGGAACTCACATAGCTTGAGTTCCCTGCTTGTATTCAGCGTTTGTTACAGGGGCTTTCCGCTGATTTGTGCCCATTCGGACAGCAGCTTTAAGAATATCGGTATCTCCGAATACATCAATAAAAAAGAGGCAAGACCTGAATCTTACCTCTGATATTTTTACTGTTTTGCCATTTCGTCGAGCATATCGCCGATAGCTGTGATGTGGCAGCCTGTGCAGTTCTCGATCTCGCCTGCGTCGCAGGTCTGTGCGACTTTCTGCTTCATCGGGATCTTGCCGAGCACTTTCAGACCCTTTTCTGCTGCGATCTCGTCGATCCTGCTCTCGCCGAAGATGTTTATCTTCTTGCCGCAGTCGGGACACTCAACATAGCTGTAATTCTCGACAACGCCAAGGATAGGTATGTTCATCATCTTCGCCATGTTCACAGCCTTTTCAACGATCATCGAAACAAGATCCTGCGGTGAGGTGACAACGATTATGCCGTCGATGCGGATAGACTGGAAAACTGTCAGCGGTACATCGCCTGTTCCCGGAGGCATATCAACGAACATAAAGTCAACATCGCCCCAGATAACGTCCGTCCAGAACTGAGTTACAACGCCTGCTATCACAGGTCCTCTCCAGATGACAGGGTCTGTCTCGTTCTCTGTGAGCAGGTTAAGGCTCATTATCTCGATGCCCTTTTTGGTGGTAACGGGCAGAAGTCCATCCTCGTTCTGCTCGGCTCTTTTGTGTATGCCGAACATCTTCGGGATAGACGGTCCTGTGATGTCTGCGTCAAGTATCGCAGTCTTATAGCCCTTGCTGTTTGCAAGAACTGCGCTCATTGCGGTGACAAGGGACTTGCCTACTCCGCCCTTGCCGCTGACAACGCCGATAACTCTTTTTATCTGCGAAAGTCCGTGCGGTTCAACGTGCATATCCTGCGGCTGCTGTCTTTCGCCGCAGTTGCTTGAGCAAGTCGAGCAGTCATGTGTGCATCCTTCGCTCATTTAAAATCACTCCTGTTCATTTTTGACTATGTATATGATACCACATCGCCGCACAGTTGTCAACGAACCGTTCTTGTCGGTTTGTGTGATATGCCAAGAAAACTTTATTACAATTTGTAAAACTTTTTGAGGGAAAACTATTGTACTTTTAATTTTAATATGCTATAATATAAATTGTGTATAAATTCAAGATGAAAATTACAGATTTTGCCGAAAAAGCCGCTGTTACTGTTTTGTAACCGGTCGTAGCGGCAGTTGGCTGTATATGAAATTTGAAAAAGCTAATCCGGGAGAGGTGAACAGTTTTGATGGAGACGATAAAAAACGTCCTGAACTCCATATGGGGCGTTTTTAAGACTATCGGTATCAATGACATCATTGATATACTGATACTGTCATATCTGTTCTTTCATATAATGAAGCTCATCAGGGAAACAAGGGCATTGCAGCTTGCAAAGGGCATACTGCTTCTGGTGAGCAGCTACATATTTGCAGTTATCCTCGATCTTCAGACGATCAAATTCCTGCTGAAGATCTGCTTCCAATGGGGCGCACTTGCGCTTATCATCCTGTTCCAGCCTGAGCTGCGGCGAATGCTTGAACGTGTCGGACGGTCAAAGCTTGCGGATATCGCACTTTTCAAGCCGAGCGACGATGAAGAGGAGGCTGAGCACACAAGAGCTGCGATAAGGGCTGTGTGCGATGCATCTATGAAGCTTTCAAGCACCAAGACAGGTGCTCTGATAATATTTGAAAGAAAGACCAAGCTCGGCGAGCAGATCGCTACGGGCACGCTGCTTGACTGCGTTCCCTTGGCTGCGATGCTGGGAAACATT
>CAMYUO010000251.1 GCA_947302065.1 uncultured Clostridia bacterium
GAAGGTGGTACCTGGCACTGATGCGTATTGTGTGAGCCGGTGACAGAGACTCACAAATTAGCCCCAAATGATAACAATCGTAAGATAGATACCCGTAAGACAATGAAAGGAAGTGATAAGATGACTTGGATCAATATAGAGTTCGGCGGCAGACAGGGAGATCTCGAGGGCGGTACCTGGCACTGATGCGGACAGCGGGAGCCGGTGACAGAGGCTCCTGCACGCACCACCGAAAACAATGAACTATTCAAAGAAAGGATGACGGTCATGAGCAGAAAAGCAGGCAAATGGTACGGCGCTAGGCAGGGAGACCTGGAAGATGACACTATCGAAGAAAACAGCAATAAAAGCGTTAAGACTCAGACTGCTGCCGATTCGGCGGATATGCCTTTCTGGCTCATAATTCTGATAGTCTGGCTGATATTGAGATAATACTAAGGAGGACAAAAATGAGATACATAAATGACAAGTACACTTCAAAAGACAAAAAGCTCGCTGTTGAATTTCTGTTTGTCGATCTCGGCGGCAGCGAGGGCTGGAGAGCATATATTTTATCGGAAATAGACTATCATCGTTATTCTGCCTTTCGTTCGGATGCCCAGATCGATGTACACAGACTGACGGAGAAAGATGACTATATGGTCTGCCTGGTGAACAGATTTAAGATGAACAACCCTCCGATCGATGCAAGGCTTACAAGATCCGACGATGTGGAATATTTGTGCTGGACCAAGGCTGTGTATGATATAGATTCCCTTTTGAACATTGCTTCGGTCTGGGTGGATATAACTGCATACTACATACAAAACGGCGGAACATTCGAGCAGATACAAAAGACACTTTCGAGAAAAGGAATAATATGAAAAGGAGATACGGATATGAACTTCAATAAGAAAACAGAGGAAAGCAAGTACATAATGACAGCAGAGGTCTATGAGCAGATCAGGAATTCCATCGGTGTCAGAAAACCCGAAAACGGCGGAATCCTCGGCTCAAGCGACGGTGTGCATATTGACCACTACTATTTCGATTCCACAGCTGACCGCAGCGCCGTTACATACACGATGGATCACAAGGCACTTAACGAGGTCATCCACAGCTGGAACGACAACGATGTTGATCTCGTGGGCATTATCCATTCGCACCCTGCAGGCTGCACCCAGCCGTCATACGGCGATATGCTCATGGCTAAGCGCATTATCGAGACCATGGATGTCAAGGGACGCTTTTTCACACCGATCGTACAGGTATCTCCAAAGCTCAATGGTGACATAAAGATATACCCATATACTTTTGAGCAGGTGGTGCAGATGCATGAGCAGGCATTTGAGATAGAGAAGCCGAAGAAGGCTCAGCCGACAATTCAGCAGCGTGCACTTGACGCAAAGGCTCCAAACCGTCATAAGCGTATAGAGGGTATACTCCCACAGTCGGTCATGTCTAAAAAAAAGATAGTATGCGTTGGCTGCGGCGGATCACGCTCTTTCCTCGAAGCACTCGCCAGGTGCGGTGTCCGCAGCTTCGTGCTGATAGACGGTGATACTGTTGAGGATACTAACATCGCAACGCAGGGTGCATATATTTCCGAGCTCGGCAAGCCAAAAACAGAAGTCATCAAAAGCCGTATACTCGACATAGAACCTCTTGCAGATATTGTGTGCATACAGCGTTTTCTTGATGACAGCATCACCGATGAAGAGTTTTACAGGCTTGCGGGACTTGACTGCTGTGACAGCAAAGATGTGCTCATGTGCGGCTGCACTGATAACTTCTTTGCACAGGACAGGTGCGCACAGCTGAGTATCAAATACGGTCTGCCTTATCTCGCTGCACAGATATTTGCAGGCGGCACCGGGCACGAGGTCATATTTTCCTATCCACAGGTAACGGCGTCTTGTCCGAGATGTATGCTTCAGAGCAGATACCAAAAAGAACTCTCAAAGCAGAGCAGCGGCACGGGCTCGTCAGCCGGAGCAGCAATAGCGATCACCGAGCATCTTAATGCTGTTAAGCTGTATACCGCACTTGAGCTTCTGTGCTATGATGACAAGCAGACTGCATACTATCATAAACTGGACAGGCATGCTGACAGAAACTATCTTATGACAAGGTGCAGCACAGACTTCAAAGCACCTGCATTTGAACCGCTCGATAAGCTGGCAGAGACGGAGAGCGACCTATCGTTTGCATATACCACAGTAGCGATAGGTCAGACTCCCGAGGACAACTGTCCGCTGTGCGGCGGTAAAGGCGATCTGAAAAAGCTTAAGGGAAATATCAAAGATACAAGGATCATTGGGAAATGACGAAAGGAGAAAACTATGTTTAACTGGGAAAGACTCTGTGCTGACACGAGCAGCTACGCTTCGTTGCATAACGAACTTATGTATTGCGGCGGAAGATATGTGCTCGACGATGTTGTTATGCCATGTTCATGTGCGAACAGACACTGCACGATCGTCTTTAACTGCTATGGCAGTGAGAGCGTTTCTATGCAGTGTCAGGATGCACCGATCGCATACAGCGGCAGCAATTCACAGATAGCGCAGTGGCTTTTAAGCGGAAACATATATTTCAATAATTTCAACGAGCTTGACCGTTTCCTGATGATGTTTGCAGCAGACAGCGAGGTCATATCGTCATCGGGTGCAGCGGCGCAGAGACAGCCATACTGTCAGTCACAGCAGGCACCCATGACTTTGCCGAAATCGCTTTATGACAACGACAGCGTGACGGTTCCCACGTCAGTCAGCGACAGCATAATACTTGACAAGCAGCAGCTTACACAAGCGCTGGCAGAGGAACTGTTCGGTCAGGACGATAACATCAAAAAGATAGTTCATCTAATGCACAATCACCTTGCCGCCAAGGAAAAGAGACGCCCGATATCAATCTTTCTTTTCGGTGCGCCCGGTACCGGCAAATCAGCCGTTGCAGAGCTTGCTGTCAAAAATGCCAATGAGCATCTTGATGATGAGCATAAGCTGTTTTTCAGACCTGTCGACTGCACGCAGGTCCAGGAAAGAACGGATATCTCAAGGCTCATAGGTGCTGCACCAGGATATGTCGGCTTTGACGAGCCGGGAGCATTCAGTGTGCTTGAAGATCATCCCTATACCGTTTTTGTTTTTGAGGAGATCGAAAAGGCTGACAAGAATGCAACAGAGGTCATAATGCAGGCTATGGAGACAGGAAGACAGGAAACAAACGGCAAGACCCTCAAGGACGGCCGCAGTTTTTATGATCTATCAAAGTGTGTCATCTTCTTTACCAGCAATGTTATGTCATCGGACAGAAAGCAAATGGGTTTTTCTTCAGCAAATACTTATCACTGCGAGCCGATATCGGACAAGCCTGTGAATATAGCAAGACTCGTCAGCGCCGAGACCAAAGCGAACAAGAAAAAACTGCTTGATACGGGTGCGTTCCGCAAGGAAGTAATCAGCCGTATGACAGCAGTTATAGAGTTCGAGCGCCTCACGGGTGATGCAGTCAAGGATATAGCAGCCAAGAGCATTCGTGATGCGGCAATGACACACCGCCTCTGTGTGGACAGGATTGAAACGCAGGTGTTCCAGGAGTTCCTCAACGAGACCTGCGGCGAAACAGAGGAGTTCGGAGCGAGAGAGCTGCGCCGTGAGGCAGAGAACTTTTTCGGCGATGCGTTCCTTGAGTATTCTCTTTCTCACAGCGACTATGCGCACATAACCGTCGGCGGCTGCCTTGATGATATACAGGTGCTCGGCACAGAATAATCATATCGCAATCATTCCATTTAGATATACCCCTATTATCTCCTTCTTTCTGATGAAAAATGATGGCAGGCACATTTTGTGTCCACCATCATTTTTCTTTTTATGCT
>CAMYUO010000252.1 GCA_947302065.1 uncultured Clostridia bacterium
ATGAGAAAGATCGTATGGAACCTCAACAGCTGCTATAACACTGCTGATGAGTTCAAGGCTAATACCGATCCATGCGTTGAGATGAAGAACACCGCAGGTACGTTCCTCATTCCGAATGCTACAACTGTTACACATATGACCGGTACAACTTCCGGCTGGATAATGACAGCAGGTTACTTCGAGAACACATCCGGTGAGTGGCACTTCCCATATCACCTGATGGACAAGTACAAAGCTCCGAAGAACACAACTATCAACGTTTCAAAGAGAGCGATCGTTGGTGACAAAGAGCTTGAGGGCGCAACTATCCAGATCTATGACAAGGTAAAGGGCAAGAACATCGGCGATGCTGTCTGGAAGGAAGTCATCAAGCAGAACAGCGGCGTTGATGCGCTCACTGACGATATCGGCGGACTCAAGGACGTTACATACGGTATGCAGTGGACCTCGGGCGATGCACAGAGAACTATCGTCCTCAGAGACGGTTCCTACACTCTCAAGGAAACAGGCGGCACGTTCACATCGGGCGGAAAAACTTACAGCGTTGTTACATCGTCTGTTGATTTTGAGATAATGAACGGCGTGCTCAAGACCGCTCCGAAGACTGTTAGTCAGAACGACGGCGGCTCTATCAGCTACGACGCAGCTTCAAACACTATCGTTATAAGAGACGCTCAGGTCGGCGGACCTGTAACTTACCCTGTTCACATCAACAAGACCGATGTGACAGGCGAAAAAGAGCTTGCAGGCGCAACTCTTACAGTTTATTCTGTAGATGCAACCGGCAGACGCACCAAGGTCGAGGACACAAACAATCCTTGGGTTTCCAAGATCGGCGCTGAGCTGACACTGGCACTTGAGCCGGGCAACTATGTGCTCGAGGAGACTGCGACCGTTAAGGACGGCAAAACTCTTGACATCACAGATGCTGACGGCAAGACCTATCAGGTTTCCGTAAGCGAGGTCGAGTTCTCTATCGACGAAACAGGCAAGGTATCAAGCAGCACAGCTGTTGCATCGGCAAGACAGATAGACAAGGAAAACGGCGGAGTTATCCTTAATACGAATAAGACCGGCGATGCAGTCCTGACTATCTGCGATGCAGCTAACAAGACTGACGTAACTATCAACAAGACTGACATAAACGGTCAGAAAGAACTTATCGGCGCTCAGCTCACTATCTATGAGTATGACGCAAGCAAGCCTGAAAACAAGGGCGCAAAGGTCGGCGATACCTGGACATCCAAGGTCGGCGAAAAGATGACAGTTACACTTGAGGACGGCAAGTATGTTCTCGAGGAGAAGGCTGCATCCGACAAGCCTGTTCAGGGCGAAGACGGAAAGACCTATAAGGTCATCCCGAGCGATGTTACATTCACAGTTAAGAACGGTACAGTTACATCTGACGATGCTGTAAGCAAGGTCAGCGATGTAAACAAGACCACAGGCGGCGCAGTTCTCACAGGAACAGAGTTCACAATCTGCGACGCAGCTAACACCACAACAGTCGACATCAACAAGAAGGATATCGCAGGCGAAGAAGAGCTCATCGGTGCTCAGCTGACTATCTATGAGTTCGATTCGACCAAGCCGGGCAACAAGGGTGAAAAGGTCGGTCAGACATGGACATCCGAGGCCGGCAAGAAGATGACAGTTTCACTTGAGGACGGCGAGTATGTTCTCGAGGAGACAGCAGCTTCCGACAATCCTGTTCACGATGCAAGCGGAAAGACCTATCAGGTGATCCCGAGCACAGTGAAGTTCACAGTTAAAAATGGTTCTGTTGAATCCGACGATGCTGTAAGCAAGATCGGCGATGTAAACAAGACCACAGGCGGCGCAGTTCTCACAGGAACAGAGTTCACTATCTGCGACGCAGCGACAACAACAAACGTTGTTATCAACAAGATGGATATCAAGGGTGAAAAGGAGCTTATCGGCGCACAGCTCAGCGTTTACAAGTATGACGAGAAGGCTGCAGACCATAAGGGCGCACAGATAGGACAGACCTGGACATCCGACGTTGACAAGACCCTTTCGCTTACTCTTGAGGACGGCAAGTATGTTCTCGAAGAGACAGCAGAAAAGGACACACAGGGCAAGGACAAGCCTATCACATACGAGCAGGGCAACAAGTACAAAGTCATCCCGAGCACAGTTGTGTTCACAGTTTCCAACGGTTCTGTATCTTCGACCGATACAGTAAGCAGCGTTGACGGCGTGAACAAGACCACAGGCGGCGTTGTACTGAGCCAGAATGAGCTTACTATCTGCGATGCACTCGTTCCTAAGTATCCTGTTGTTATCAACAAGAGAAACGTAACAGGTGAAGATGAGCTTACAGACGCTACACTTACCGTTTATAAGGACGGCGTGAAGATAGCTGAGTGGACATCTAAGCCGAACGAAACAATGCAGCTCAGCCTTGAGGACGGCAACTACACTCTCAAGGAAACAGGCGACAACGTTCATGATGACAATGGCAATCAGTACAAGGTCATCACAAGCGAGATCAAGTTCACAGTCGAGAACGGCGTTGTTACATCAACAGGTTCCAAGACACAGTACAAAGACGTTGACCAGAAAAACGGCGGTGTCGTTATCCAGAACGGCAACGAGATGACTATCTGCGATGCGATCATTCCTAAGTCTGAGATCACTATCAATAAGGTAGATATCACAGGCGAGAAGGAACTGAGCGGCGCAAAGCTGACAGTTTACAAGTATGATGAGACCAAGCCCGACAACAAGGGCGACAAGATCGGCGATACATGGACATCCAAGGCAGGCGAAACACTCACTCTTACACTTCAGGACGGCAAATACGTTCTCGAGGAAAAGGGCGATGAGATCGTTGACAGCAATGGCAACACCTATAAGGTTCTTCCTGCGGACACTCTGTTCACAGTTGAGAACGGCAAGGTAGTTTCCAACAACAAGGATTTCAAGGATCTCGATCAGGTAAAGGGCGGACTGGTAATAAAGGACAATGTCGTTTATGTATCAGACGCAGTCAAGACTGTTAAGGTAACGATCCAGAAGACCGATATCACAGGTCAGGCAGAGGTAACAGGCGCTAAGCTCCAGATCTATGATGAGGATAAGAATCCTGTATTCGAAAATCCTTGGGTATCGGGTACAAACGGCAAAACCTGGGAATTCTCACTTGAGCCGGGCACATATACTCTCAAGGAAATGCCTGAGTCAGTCGTAACAGACGAAAATGGCAACACCTATCAGGTGATCACTTCCGAGTATGAGTTCACCGTTGGCACAGACGGCAAGGTAACTGAATCTGCACAGATCAGCACCGACGAGGGAACTATCGCTCTCACAGGCGAGAATCTTATCAAGGTAGTTGATGCACTTAAGGCGCCTTCAACCGTTTATGTACATTTCAACAAGACCGACATCACAGGCAAGAAAGAGCTTGCAAATGCAACACTCACGATCTACAACGTGACAAGCGGCAATCTCGTTCCGGTCAAGGATGCAAACAATCCTTGGGTATCAAAGATCGGCGCAGAGCTGACACTGGCACTTGAGGACGGTGATTATGTTCTCGTTGAGACAGCTACGCAGCAGGGCGGTAAAACTATTGACATAGTTGACGAGAACGGCAGAACATATCAGGTCTCTGTAAGCAGAGTTGAGTTTACTATCAAGGACGGCAAGGTAACTTGCTCGACAGCTAAAACATCATTTGGTAATATCGGCGAAAACGGCGGTGTCGTTCAGACAACAAAGAACAACGAAGCTGTTCTGACTATCTGCGATGCAGCCAACACGACAGCTGTCAAGCTCAACAAGACAAATATCACAGGCACTAAGGAGCTTGTCGGCGCATACCTG
>CAMYUO010000253.1 GCA_947302065.1 uncultured Clostridia bacterium
AAGATTTCCGAAACGAGCCTTGTGCTTTGCAAGTGCGTCTGTTATCGAAGCGGACGAGAAGAAATACTCCTGTTTCAGCCTGAGCTTTTTGCCCTCTTCGGTGTTGTCGTTGGGATACAGCACACGGGAAATGTCCTCGGCGGAGTTTATCTCTGCCTGTGCGCCTGCATAGTCGCCATCGTTGAACTTGCCGAAATCGAAACCGCCGACAGCCTCAGCCTGCCACAGACGCAGGTTGCCGATGTTGTCCGTGCCGAAGCCAATTATCGGCATATCGTAAGGCACAGCCTTTACTGTCTGGTCTGCATATTTTACGAGCACAGCGTCCTGTTCGCAGCGCTTTGACCACGGGTCACCGAACTTTGTCCAGTCGTCAGCTTCTTCTTTCTGGAAACCGTCAACGATAGACTGTTTGAAGAGTCCGTATTTGTATCTTATGCCGTAGCCGTCAAGCGGAAGGTCGAGCGTTGCAGCCGAGTCGAGAAAGCAGGCTGCAAGTCTGCCGAGACCGCCGTTTCCGAGCGCAGCATCTTCTATCGTTTCAAGGTCGTCGAGACTCCTGCCGTGAGCGTTCAGTACGCTTTCAACCTCGTCATAGATGCCCACGCAGAAGATGTTGTTGTGCACCGCACGTCCCATAAGAAACTCCATTGAAAGATACATCGCACGCTTGCCCGAAAGATGCTTTTCAAGGCTTGCTGCGTGCTTTGCAGCGACAAGCTCCATGACAACGGAACTCACGCTCTCGTGCAGCTGCCAGTCCTGAGCCTTTTCGACGGTGGTATCGTATTTTCTCAGCAGGTCTTTTTCAAGCGCCTGCGCAAACAAATTCTTATCCATCAAAAAACTATCCTTTCACTTTTTCTCTTTTGCTTTTTCGGAAGGGTCTTTTGCATCTT
Source organism: uncultured Clostridia bacterium (assembly GCA_947302065.1). Lineage (GTDB taxonomy): Bacteria > Bacillota > Clostridia > Oscillospirales > Ruminococcaceae > Hominimerdicola. Next base: position 900 of record CAMYUO010000253.1, read on the forward strand.
TTTTATCTTTATCCTTATCGCCCTTTTCGGTCTTGTCGGGCTTTTGCTCTTTTTCTTCCTCTTTCGGCTCTTCACATCTGCCGAAAAGCATTGTCAGCTCCGCAAGCTTTTTTGCGAGCGCATCATCGAGCGGTGCAAAGTCTCTGAGCCGCCATTTCCAGTTGTCGCCGAGCGTTGACGGCGTGTTCATTCTCGCCTTGTTGTCAAGGTTCAGAAGATCCTGCATCTGCGTGATAGCAGTGTCGGAAACGCTTGCCCAGCACAGCCTTATCATTGCCCACGGCACTTCGGCATTGGTCTTGACGCCGAGATAGTCACGGCAGTGCTTTGCGGTCTTTTCGTCACAGCCGTCTATCCAGCCTGCGATGGTCTCGTTGTCGTGAGTGCCCGTATAGCAGATGCTGTTTGAGTTTTTATAGTTGTGCGGCAGATAAGTGTTCGTATTGCCCGAGCCGAACGCAAATTCAAGCACTTTCATTCCGGGGTATGTGCTTGCTTCGAGCATCTTTGTGACCTTCTTTGTGAGGAAACCGAGGTCCTCTGCGATGATATCGACATCACCGAGCTGCTTGTTTATCTCCTTGAACAGCTTCATGTCAGGGCCTTTGCGCCACTGACCCTTTCTTGCGGTCTTTGCGCCGTATGGTATGCAGTAGTAGCTCTCAAAGCCTCTGAAATGGTCTATCCTTATGGTATCATATATCTGTGATGCGGCTTTTATGCGCTCTATCCACCAGCGGAACTTTTTCTTTTCGATATAGTCCCAGCGGTAAAGCGGGTTGCCCCACAGCTGACCGTCTTCGGAGAATACATCGGGCGGGCAGCCTGCAACTTCGATAGGCTTTTTCTCCTTGTCGAGATAGAACAGCTCGGGCTGTCCCCACACCTCGACACTGTCGTATGCCACATAGATGGGTATGTCGCCGATGATGCGTATGCCCTTTGAGTTTGCATACTTTTTCAGCTTTTCCCACTGCTGATAGTATTTATACTGGACAAAGCACCAGAAATCTATATCATTTGCATATTCCTTTGCGGCAGCCTTGACAGCCTTGGGCTTGCACATACGCAGGCTCTCGTCCCATTCATACCAGCCTTTTCCGCCGTTTGCGGTCTTAAGAGCCATAAAAAGCCCGTAGGCGTATATCCATTCTTTATTTTCAAGGGCGAATTTGCGAAAGCCCTTTTCGGTCTTTTTGCGGAAACGCTTGTGCGCCTTGCGCAGAACGTCAAAGGTCAGCTCATAGACCTTTGCATAATCGACAGAATCCTTGTCTTTGCCCCAGTCAAGACCCTTGTATTCTTCGGCTTTGAGATAACCCTCGCTCTCGAGCGTTTCAAAGTCTATGAAATAGGGATTGCCTGCGTGGATAGAAAAGCTCTGGTAGGGCGAATCACCGTAGCTTGTCGGCGATACGGGCAGTATCTGCCAGCAGCTCTGCTTTGACTTTTCGAGAAAGTCGACAAAATCATAGGCTTGTTTTCCGAGTTTTCCGATGCCGTAGTCGTTCGGCAAAGATGAAATGTGCATCAAAATACCGCTGTTGCGCATAATACAGTAATGCTCCGATAGCAGAGCATATCCTCCTTCCGATATATTTTGAATGCTTACAACAATTATACTACTTTTTTTTGCTTTTGGCAATACGAAAGGCATTATTTTTCTTTATTTATCTGTCACATTTCTATTGACAAAAGTTGTTTTGTTGTGTAGAATTATAGTGTATGGTGTAAGTGCGAGTCTTTGATCGAGAAAAGGTTGATGAATAAATGGATCCTGCCCTGCGAACATGGCTTATCATAGGCGTATGCATAGCGCTTTCGGTGCTTATCGGCTTTTTCACCGCCTGCGAGAACGCTGCGGTCGAGATGACCGAGATGCGTCTGCGCAAGCTGCTTGCCGAAAACAATAAAAAAGCCCGTGTGCTGACAAGTCTGCTTGACAGCCCGGGGCGGTTCGTTTCTGCAAATACGATATCACGTTCGTTCATGCTCGCAAGCGTGTGTGCGCTAAGCTCGCACCTTTGCTATCCGCTTATCCGCAAGGGTCTTGCAAAGCTGTTTTATATCGACTCGGCATCGGGTGCGGGATATTACGGCATCACGGCGGCAAGCTTCGTGCTTGCAGTGCTCGGTGCAGTTATAATACTGACCGTGTTTGCGATAACCGTTCCAAAGCGCCTGTGTACGAGCGGGAAGATAGGCGAACGCTTTATCCTTGCTGTGTCGGGTGCGTACAGCATGTGGATAGCGCTTTTCATGCCGCTTGTATGGCTCGTGGAGGGCATATCCAAAGGCTTTTTGAGGCTCTTTGGCGTAAAGAGCACATCAGACCCTGATGCCGTCACCGAGGAAGAGATAATGATGATGGTCGATGCTGTTAACGAAACGGGCGGTATCGAGGAGAGCCAGGCGGAAATGATAGGCAATATCTTCGAGTTCGATGATATCGAGGTCGGCGAGGCGATGACCCACCGCACAGAGATTGTCGGCATCGAGGAAAATGATGACATCAAGCAGGCGATACGCCTTGCGATAGATGAGGGCAAGTCAAGGCTGCCCGTTTATACCGAAAATATGGATAATATCTGCGGCGTGGTCTACGTTAAAGACCTGCTGCGGCTGGCACTTGAAAATGACGGCGCATTCCACAGCGCCAAGGAGTTCATGAGGGAGATAATGTTCGTTCCCGAGAGCAACAAGTGCGGAGAGCTTTTTGAAGAATTCACAAAGACAAAGAATCAGATAGCTGTCGTCGTTGACGAATACGGCGGCACAGCAGGCATCATCACGATGGAAGACCTGCTTGAAACTATCGTTGGAAATATACAGGACGAGTATGATGACGAGGAAGAAGAGATATTAAAACATTCCGAGGATATATTCGACCTGCTGGGCACGGCTGATTTTGCAGACGCTATGGAAGCGCTCGGAAAGCAGGTGCCGGAAG
>CAMYUO010000254.1 GCA_947302065.1 uncultured Clostridia bacterium
GATAGAGCTTACCGTAGAACCACAATAACACAGCTCAAATCTTAATTGCATATTAAAGAGAAGAGAAAGCAGTTTTACTGCGTCTGTGAAGGGCGAAGCGTGAGCCTTTAAAAAACGGCTTTGCAGACAGCCGGGTCACGTTCAGTCTTGTAATAAAGCTTACAGCTTTATTGAAAGCCGATTCTCTTCTCTTTTAGATGTTAGAGGTGAGAGGTAAGAGGTAAGAAAAGTGGTGCTTGAAAGCTCGCATTTCCTGCTTTTTCACCTCCCCTTTTTCTACACGACGCTCTTCCGATCTCACTTGAATTTTCCCTGCCGCAGAAAAAGCTGATAAACAAAAACGGCTCGAACAAAAAGCGTGTCATATATACTTTTCCCGAGGACGAAACGTGGGTGCTCAAACTGATTGCGTGGCTGCTGTATAAATACGACAACACATTCTGCCCGAACTGCTATTCGTTCAGACAGTCGCTGACGGCGCACGATGCGCTCAGCGATGCCGTTCGCACAAAAAACGTCAGAGAAAAATGGGCGCTCAAACTCGACCTGCACAACTATTTCAATTCTATGCCGCCGGTGCTGCTCGCAGACGAATTTTCAAGAGTCATCACCGACGATGAACCATTGCTCGATTTTCTCACACGCTTTTACACACTCGGCAAAGCCGTTAGTAACGGCATCACCGTCACCGAGGACTGCGGTGCAATGGCAGGTGTTCCGCTGTCGGCATTCTGCGCTGTGCTCTATCTGACCGACCTCGACAAAAAGTTCAAAGATATGGGCGTGCCCTATTTCAGATACTCCGATGATATCCTCGTGTTTACAGATTCGGAAAAACAGGCAAACGAGTATTACGCCATTATAAAAGACCACATCGAAAGCAAAGGTCTCACACTCAACGATGAAAAGTTCTCGCTCACGCCGCCGCACAGCCCGTGGGAGTTCCTCGGGTTCAGATACTGCGAGGGCAGCATCGACCTTGCAGATGTTTCGGTTCGCAAGATGAAAGCCAAGATAAAGCGCAAAGCCGCCGCACTCTACCGCAGACGGATAAGAAAAGGCATCAGCGGCGACAAGGCCGCATCTGCAATGATAAAGATATTCGACCGCAAGTTTTTCGGCAAGGACAGCGAGCACGACCTCACATGGTCACGCTGGTTCTTCCCTGTGCTGACGACAGATACAGGTCTGCATACCATCGACGCATACCTCGTGCAGAACATTCGCTATCTTTACACAGGCAGGCACAACAAGAGCAATTATAAAGTGACCTATGAGCACTTAAAGAGCCTCGGCTGCAAAAGCCTTGTAGGCGAATACTATAAATACCGCAAAGCAAAATGAGCTTGCCTGCACACCGCAGATAAGCTCTTTTTTTGTTTTCCGCCGCATAGACAAAACGTATTTTCCGCACTATAATAATAACAGGTTTTTCGTGTCACAGAGTAACCGTTACCACGGTTACTCCCGAGAGAATGGCAAAGCCATTCTCGGTGCCTTCTTTCTCGTAAAAAAGGCTTGCGGGTCAAGGGCGGCGCCCTTGTCGCTGACCGCAGTCAGCGAAATCTCCATACCTCGTGCGCTCCGCAAAGGGTGAATTTTTCAACAGTCCTGTGGACTGTTGAAAAATGAGGGTCACCACGGCTTAGCCGTGCTGCGCCCTGTAAGAGAGGGCGCTCCCTTGCCCTGCGGTTATCTCGTGTCCCTCAAACCCTACGGGTTTGACACACCTCAGCATCGACCATATAAAGAATCCAAAAACTTTTTTCAAAATAAATGCACAGTTTTGCCCTTCTCAGTTGTATATATAGTGAAGGGTCAGATGAAAGGAGTGAAGCGAATGGAAAAACAGGTTCAAGCCGCACCCTTTATAGAAACCTTTGCATGCAAAAAGGAGGAAGAAACACTTATGGATAAGCAGCGTGTAGCCGAAGCGTATGCTGAATATGCCAATACCGTCGTGCGTGCAGCGTGGCAGTACACAGGCGACATACAGACGGCACAGGACTGCGCAGAAGAAGCGTTTCTCAAACTGCTTTCACAAAAGCAGATGACAGATGAACACATTGCGCCATGGCTGATACGTACAGCCGTGAACATTGCAAAAAATGTCGCAAAATCGCACGAACGCAGCCGCACAGAGCCGCTTGACGAGCTTTCCGGAAAAGCCTCGGGCGACGAACAGGTGCTTGCACAGCGTGCCGCCGCACGAGCGATGCTTTCGCTTCCCGCAAAGTACAAGCTGCAGCTGATGCTGCATCTTGCCGAGGGCAGAACGATACAGGAGACATCAAAAATGATAGGCAAAAGCTTCAATACGACCGCCTCGCTGATACGCCGAGGAAAAAAGCTCTTGCAGAAAGCATTTGAAAAGGAGGAGCTGTAAATGAAACAGAAAAGCTATGACGTACAGGATCTGTACAAGGATTATATGCAGTCGGTAAGCGCCGACCCGACAGCGATAGATGATATACTTTCCGGTGAAAGACAGCCGGCAAACGCAGGCGCAAAGATAAAGCATTCAACAGACAAAATGGCAACGGTCACCGCCGCAGCCGCAGTTATCGCAGTGTGCGCAGGCATCGGTCTTTCAAATATGAACGCCAATGACGACAGCAGCATAAAGCCTGCCGCAAACCAAGCCACGACCACCACAGCCGTTACCACCTCACAGCAGCAAAAACAGCAGAAAACAGAAGATGCAGAGTTCAAGAGCGAGGTAACGCAGATGTTCGCCAGCGACCACGGATTAAGAGTAGTTGTAAATAGCACCGCACTCAATGTCGCCGCAAAGTCTCTCATTGCCGAAGCTGACAAACAGCTGAAAGAAAATCTTCATTGCGCACTTTCGATCACACCCGCAGATCAGGACACCTCCCGTTTCGCAGGCGGATCAATATCAGCACCGAAAATCGACGGTGATTCTTTCACCTCCGAGATAATATATGAGCCTAACGGCAGCACGAGCATTTTCACAGACGGAACAAAGTGTACTGTTCGTGTCACCATTCCCGGCGAAGAATATAAGCTGCTGAAAAACACCGGAGTTGCAGCGTTCACTATCAAAAAGAACATGACCGAGCGTGTTTTCAAGTCTGCAAGCGGAAAGACCATGTGGCTGTCAGACTATCATTTTAATGTCGGCATGAACGGCAATGGCTTGGATAAAACTACATTCAACAACTTTGAAATAGCATTTGCAGACGGCACTGTCAAGACCAGACAGGACACAGAGTGCGTGGGCGGATACAGCACCAAGGGAACAAAAAACGACCCGAACACTATGATAGCATTCTCCACCAAGCTCGACAGCAGCAAGGTAACATCTGTCAAGTATGCAGGCGAAACATTCACACCGCAGCAGGAAAACATCGCAAATGAAGATTTCAAGGCAGAGCTTGTTGAGCTGAACGCATCAGACCACGGAATGATAGCAGCCGTTAAGTTCACCGCACTTAATGATAAAGCTAAGGCTATCCTGAAGACCCATATCTGTATGGACGCACGCTCACCAAGCGAGAATCTGCATTCAAGATTGTCCTGCCCGAGATGTGTCCCTGTATCTGATGATTGTATAATGATGTATATTGATGATATAGGAAACAAATCAAACAGCATAATAAACAACGGTGATGTTATAAATGCCGTTTGCAGACTCCCTGCTTCAGAAGAAGACACAGCAGCCGGCAAGCAGAATGAAAGCTTTGATGCTGCTATGGCATCGCAGGGCAGACATATAAGCATAACGATAAACAAGAATCAGACTGAAAGAGTATTCAAGTCAAAGGACGGCAAGACTATCTGGCTTTCCGATTATCACTA
>CAMYUO010000255.1 GCA_947302065.1 uncultured Clostridia bacterium
CTGTGCCGGTTGAATGCAAGCATGGCACTCGTATTGTACCCACTTATACTATACCGGCAAGCATAGCGCTGTGGCACCCACCCGCAGTTTGCGGGCAGCAGCCTTGCACGATTGCGGGAGTCCCCGCACCCCTTGCATCATTGGCAGAAAAAGAAAAACAAAGTGTGTCTGCCTGCGAAACTGCACAAGAAAATGAGCTTGGCACATCGGAGTCAAAATTGAAAGGAGTGAGAAAAACAGCAGTCAAAATCTCAAAAGAAAGTTCTGACCCTCGCATTTGCACAGGTCAGAGCTGGCGTCAACAACAAAAACTAAACTAAGAAAGGAATGGTCAAAATGATCGAAACAAGTCAGACGAGGAACAACTGGACGCCAACAAGGAGGAGAATATGGCGGAAGCAAAAGAAGAAAGATGGCAGTATACCGATAAAAAAATAACGGTTGAGGGACGGATCTTTGATGTGACATTGGCATTTCCTGTTCCCGACAGCGAAAAAGAGACCGCCGCCGATAAGATAAAACACCTTATCAACGGCGAGAAAATAAGCTGAAAGGTCTGGACTTTCAAACCGGATTGTGATACAATAAAGGTGTATCCTATTCGGTTTGATCCACACAAAGACTTCGGAACAGGAGGTTTAAATGAAAGGATCAGATACGAATAACAATTTAATAACGGCGCTCTATTGCAGATTGAGCCAGGAAGATATGCGTGCCGGCGAGTCGCTGTCTATCGAAAACCAAAGGAAAATGCTTCAGGAATATGCAGACAGGAACTGTTTCAGAAACTGCAGATTCTATGTCGACGATGGTTTCAGCGGCACCGACAACACCCGACCTGCCTATGTTGAGATGCTCGAAGATGTCAAGAATGGACTCGTGGGAACGGTCATTGTCAAAGACCAGTCAAGGCTCGGGCGTGACCATTTAGAGACTGACAGACTTATGGAACTCATATTTCCTGCCTACGATGTCAGGTTCATAGCTATCACAGATGGAGTTGACAGTGCCAACGGATTCAATGAGATGTCGGGAGTTCGCAATCTGTTCAACGATATGTATGCCCGAGACACAAGCAAGAAAATCAGAGCCGTTCAGCGTGCAAAGGGTGAAAGAGGCGAACGAGTAGGAACAACGATGCCTTATGGGTATATGAAGGATTCCGAAAAACGCCTTGTACCCGATCCCGAAACAGCACATATCGTCAGACGCATCTTTGAAATGAGTGCCGAGGGCAAAGGTTCACGCAAGATCTGCGACATACTGTCTGCCGAGAAGATACTCACTCCGAGTATGTATTCGTTCAGAAAAAACGGCAGCAGAGCAGGAAATCCGAACATCAGCTCACCTTATCGCTGGTCGGTCAAGACAGTGCGAAGCATGCTCAAAAACCGCATTTACTGCGGAGATACAGTCAATTTCAGCACATACACCAAGTCGTATAAGCTGAAAAAGACATTGAAGAACGACCCTGAGAATATCCTCATCTTTGAGAATACTCACGAAGCTATTGTCAGCCGAAAGCTGTTTGACCTTGTGCAAAAGCGATATGAGGGCAGAAAGAAAGCCGATAAGTTCGGCGAGACTGACAAGTTTGCAGGGTATCTTTACTGTGCGGACTGCGGATCACGGTTGTATCTTCACAGAGCGAGGACTATCGCACCAAGGAAGAACAAGTATATGTGCGGCGGCTATCAGAGCAGGGTCACTGACTGCACGGTGCATTACATCAGGGAGTCTGTGCTGAACGAAATTGTGATGACATCGCTGAACAAAGTGCTTGCCTGTGCAAGAGACCACGAGGACGAGTTCTGCCAAATGGCGATGGCAAAGGGAAAAGCGGAATCGAAAAAGCTGCAAAGAGAAAGCGAACGGCTGAAAGGCGAATACGAAACAAAGATAGCCAAGCTTGACAATGCGATACAGCTGCTGTTTATGGACAGAGCGGAGGACAGGATATCGACCGAACGCTACGACAAACTGGCGGCGAGCCTTGAAAAAGAGCAGGCAGAGCTTAAGGCAAAGCTGACGGAGCTGAACACACAACTTGACGATATGAAGAACCGGGAGAGCTGTGTCAGAGAGTTTATCGACAACGCCAAGCAGTACACTCACATAACAAAGCTCACGCCCGAGATACTGATGACCTTCATCAAGCGGATAGAGGTCAGCGAAAAGGCGGTAAAGCATTCACGAACATGCGGCAATCACATCGTTATCCGCTTCAAGTTCATGTCCGACAAGCAGATGCCCATTGATGCAGCACAAAATGAGTCAGGAGAACTGAAGCAAATCGCTGTTTAACAGCAAATATCTCCGAGGAAACGCCCTCGGAGATGAATACATAAGAAGTGTTCGTTAAAGGACACCGGCAAAACCCCACCCCTAAAACTTTTATTGCTTTTTCGCCATCGTAGGTCTACGACCCACGATAACGAAAAAGTAGTGAGAGTTCAGGGCAGAGTTAAGGAAAGACACTTTCAAGAGGTCTTCTCAACAACTGACAGACTCCAATCAAAACCAACAAAACTTTGAGGCGCCGCTGTCGGCGCCAGCCACGCAATATCAACGAGACATAGTAAAAGCGGTCACCAAAGTTTGTAGGTATCTCGTGGTGTAGCAGCGAGCCACGGTCGAGCTGCGTCTTGCAGGCAGTTCCCAACTGCTCAAAATATTGAGTTGTGTGCCCAACCCAGCTGCGCTGGCTTAAAAGAGGGGTTTGACGGAAAATGAGGGTCAATTTTGCTGCGCAAAATCAAAGGGTGAGAAACCTATTGATAAATCGAAATGAAAACCCGGAGCTACACAAACGTTGCCGTCTGCAAAAAACGATATGCGACGGACAAGCGTGCCGCCGCTGCGGCGCCGTAAGGCAAGGCTTCCTTGTCTCCCCAAATGGTTTCTCCCCCTTAGACAAGACCTATGCGGAGCAAAGCTCCGCAAATTTCTGATTTATGAAAGGATACTAATTATGGCTCGAATCTACCCGCTTTTCTCGTCGAGCGACGGGAACTGCACATACATAGGCAACGGCAAGCACGGCATTATGATCGACGCCGGCGTGTCATGCAAGAAGATCTGCGACTCACTCGATGCAAACAGGATCGACCCGAGCGGCATCAGCGGCATCTTCATCACCCACACCCACTCCGACCACGTCAAGGGTCTGCGTGTGTTCCTCAAAAAGTACAGGATACCAGTCTATGCCAGCGCAAAGAACATCGAACTGCTGCTCAAGCACGAGCTTGTCCCCGAGGACGCCGAGCTTTTTGAAATGACAGACGAGCCTGCCGAATCAGGCGAATATGTGCTGTTTTCGTTCGACACACCGCACGATACGCCGTCAAACTGCGGCTACCGCATCCAGTGTCCCGACGGCAAAGTCGCCGCTGTCTGCACCGACCTCGGCTGCGTGACCCAGACGGTCTGGGAAAATATCCGCGGCTGCGACCTTGTCCTGCTCGAATCAAACTACGACCCATATATGCTCGCCCACGGTCCTTATCCGTATGAGCTGCAAAAGCGCATAAGCTCCGAGCACGGTCATCTTTCAAACCTCGACTGCGCAGATACGCTTGTCAAGCTTGTGCAAAGCGGCACTAACAAGCTTATCCTCGGGCATCTTTCACAGCACAACAACACACCGCAGACCGCCGAAAACACGGCTGTCGGCACGATGACAGGCATGCAGCGCAACAAGGATTACCTGCTGCACGTTGCAAAGCCTGAGGGTGAGGGACTGGTGGTGGCATTTTGATAAAGATAAACCTCATCACCGTCGGCAAACTCAAAGAAAAATATTGGCGTGATGCCGTTGCC
>CAMYUO010000256.1 GCA_947302065.1 uncultured Clostridia bacterium
TCCTTGAAAGTGTGGTCGTACTTTTTGGAGATAGTGTCCTTTGTTGCGAACCAGAGGTCTTTCTTGGTGTCGAGGGCGAAGTTGAAGCATGCTCTTGCGAACGAGCCGATAGAATCCTCTCTGTTGTGCAGACCCTGGATGATGCCGGGGGTCTTTTCAAAGTCGAATATCTGCTCTTTGGTCACGTTGCCGTCCTTGTCAGTGAGCACCAGCTCAGCCTTTGAACCCTGCGGGCACTTCATCTCAACATTCTTGTAAACGTCGCCGTAAGCGTGACGTGCGATGGTGATAGGCTTTGTCCATGTCGGGATATACGGAGTTATGCCTTTAACGAGGATAGGTGTTCTGAAAACCGTGCCGTCGAGCATAGCTCTGATAGTGCCGTTAGGGGACTTCCACATCTCCTTGAGGTTATACTCGGGCATTCTTGCAGCGTTTGGTGTGATAGTTGCGCACTTGACTGCAACGCCGTACTTCTTTGTTGCGTTAGCCGAGTCGATAGTTACCTGATCGTTGGTCTCATTTCTGTGAACGAGTCCGAGATCGTAATACTCGGTCTTGAGGTCGATATACGGCAGCAGCAGGATATCCTTTATCTCCTGCCAGATGATACGGGTCATCTCGTCGCCGTCCATTTCGACCAGCGGTGTTTTCATTTGAATTTTGTCCATTTTACTTTCCTCCATATATTTTTGCCCCGAAAGGAGATGCTTCGTTGTCAGAAGCCTTTTGAATATAAGTACATCGAGCCGATTATGCCGAGCACGACAACAACGCCCTCGATTATGCAGCTCTTGAACGAATCCTTGAGCGAATTCTCGTCAATAACGAATTTCTTGATGATCGACACGATATATGCGATCGCTGTTGCAAACAACGGATACAGCCAGAACGGCATATTGAACAGCCTTGCAAGACCGCAGCCGAATGCACAGAACAGGAAAAACAGCAGGGTATCTTTTGAAAAGACCTCGCCGTCACCCTCGCTCACACCTCTGTGGAATGCTGTTCCTATCGTAGCGATGCTTACGGCGTTGTCACGCATCCGTTCACGCCTTTTCTGGTCGTCGATCATTGCAAAGAACTCGTCTTCGCTCATCTTGTTCGGATTGGTGTCGCCGTGATATGTGGGATTTTGCGCATAGCGGTCGTAATCGTCCTGAGAATACTGCATCGGCGGTGCAGCGTAATACGGGTCGTTATAATCTGATGTCTGCTGATAGCCGTCATTGTAATACTGACCGTTCTCATCATAGCTGCCCTGATCGTAATAGCCGTTGTCATAGGACTGGTCATAACTGCTGTCGTACGACTGATCATAGCTTTCCTGATAGTTATCAGCATAGCCGCCCTCGGTGCCCTCGCCGTAAAACTCGTTTCTGTAGGTGGGGTTCTGAGCGTAACTGTCATAGTCCTGTGCCGAATAATTGGTGTAGCCTTGTGCTGACTCGCCGTTTTGCCAATCGAGCTGATCGTATGAATCCTTCATAGTTCTGTTCCCCTTTTCTTGTTTTTTGTCTTTTGTTCTTATTTCTTTATTTTGAAAGCTGCTCTCTTGTGTAGTCGAGCAGACCTCCTGCCAGAATGATGTCCTTTGTTCTTCCTGTAAGCTCGCACAGAACTGCGATCTCGTCACCTGTTGTCTTGTTCTTTACGGTGAGCTGAGTCTTGCCTGCCTCTATGTCTGCACGGACGTTGTCGATAGCGATCTCGTCGCCCTGGCTGATCTTGTCATAGTCAGCCTCGTTTACGAATGTCAGCGGCAGGATACCTGCATTGATGAGGTTTGCTCTGTGTATTCTTGCAAAGCTCTTTACGAGAACTGCCTTGATGCCGAGATACAGCGGTGCAAGTGCAGCGTGCTCACGGGATGAGCCCTGACCGTAGTTCGAGCCGCCGACGATGATCGACTTGCCCATGTTCTTGGCACGTCTCGGAAAATCCTCATCACATACTGTGAAGCAGTGCTGTGAGATAGCAGGGATATTTGAACGCAGAGGCAGGATCTTTGCGCCTGCGGGCATGATGTGGTCTGTGGTGATGTTGTCGCCGACCTTGAGCGATACCTGGCAGCCGATGCTGTCAACCAGCGGAGCGGTCTCAGGATAAGGCTTGATGTTCGGTCCTCTGAGCACTTCGACGCTGTCCATTTCCTCGACGCTTGCAGGTGCAACGACCATGTTGTCGTTGATCTTGAACTGGTCGGGAACTTTGATGTCAGGCATTTCGCCGAGAGTTCTCGGGTCTGTGAGGTAGCCTGTGAGTGCTGATGCAGCAGCGGTCTCAGGTGATACGAGGTAGATCTGACCGTCCTTTGTTCCGCTTCTGCCGAGGAAGTTTCTGTTGAATGTTCTCAGCGATACACCTGCCGAGTTAGGAGCCTGTCCCATACCGATGCACGGACCGCAGGCAGATTCAAGAATTCTTGCGCCTGCATCTATCATAGTTGCGAGTGCGCCGTTTGATGCGAGCATATTCAGCACCTGCTTTGAACCCGGTGCGATAGCGAGCGAAACGCTCGGGTCAACTGTCTTGCCCTTGAGGATATATGCAACTTTCATCATATCAACATAAGATGAGTTTGTGCAGGAGCCGATACATACCTGGTCGATCTTGAGCTTGCCGATCTCCTCCATGTTCTTAACATTGTCAGGGGAGTGAGGGCATGCAGCCTGCGGAACGAGCGCACCGAGGTCGATGTCGATGACCTCATCGTAAACTGCGTCGTCGTCAGCCTTGAGCTCTGTCCATACATCGCCTCTGTCCTGCGCCTTGAGGAACGCTTTTGTTACCTCGTCAGACGGGAAGATAGATGTTGTTGCGCCAAGCTCTGCACCCATATTTGTGATGGTAGCTCTCTCGGGAACGGAAAGGGTCTTTACGCCCTCGCCGCAGTATTCCATTACCTTGCCGACACCGCCCTTGACGGAGATGCGTCTGAGCACTTCAAGGATAACGTCCTTTGCAGATACCCATGGGGACAGCTTGCCGGTGAGATTTACCTTGACTACCTGTGGGTAGGTGATATAGTAAGCTCCGCCGCCCATTGCAACTGCAACGTCGAGTCCGCCTGCGCCGATAGCGATCATGCCGATTCCGCCGCCTGTCGGTGTGTGGCTGTCAGAGCCGATAAGAGTCTTTCCGGGGATACCGAATCTTTCAAGATGCACCTGATGGCAGATGCCGTTGCCGGGACGTGAGAAATACACGCCGTGCTTTTTGCAGACAGAGCCGATGAATCTGTGGTCGTCGGCATTCTCAAAGCCTGACTGCAGAGTGTTGTGGTCTATGTAAGCCACGCTCTTTTCAGTCTTTACACGGGGAACGCCCATAGCCTCATACTCGAGGTAAGCCATTGTACCCGTTGCGTCCTGTGTCAGCGTCTGGTCGATGCGGATACCTATCTCTCCGCCCTTTACAAATTCGCCGTCAACAAGATGAGCCTTCAGTATTTTTTCTGTCAAAGTAAGTCCCATTTTTAAAACACCTTCCAATACTTATATTAATACAACTATTATTTTAGCGCAAAACAAGCGCTTTGTCAAGGAATATCCTCCCTGTTCCCAACGTTTTTCACATCTAACTAACCTTGGCTGAAAATGTTGGGTGAGTTTGTCCAATGTTGACAAATGCGAATTTCTTGACAGGACAGGCAGTATAATATATAATGGGTAGTGCAGTAAATTACGGAAAGAGGCTTGTTGTATGAGATTCAGACCTTGCATAGACATCCACAACGGCAGCGTCAAGCAGATAGTCTGCGGAAGCCTTGCGGACAAGGACGATTTTGCCGTTGACAATTTAG
>CAMYUO010000257.1 GCA_947302065.1 uncultured Clostridia bacterium
GCGAAACGCTCCTGCCGTCAGGCGCTCCGCAAGGGTGAATTTTAAAACAGTCCGGTGGACTGTTTTAAAATGAGGTTTACCACGGCTTTGCCGTGCTAAGCCCTGCAAGAGAGGGCGTTCCCTTACCCTGTGGTAACGTCGGTATCCTCAAACCCGTGAGGGTTTGATATACAAAAGAAAAAACCTGTTATTATGGTTTTTCAAAGAAAGAGGAAAGAATTAATGGCGGAGAAAAATGATTTCAAGAGCTTTGAGGAAAAAGAGCTTGAAGAATACGAAAAGCAGGCTCAGGCTGATGCCGACAGCTTTGCGGAAAAGCCTATGCTCGTTGTCGATTACGACGTGAAAAACGAAGAGGAGGACAGAGCTTTCAGAGCTTATCAGAAAAAGTTCGTTTATCCTCACAACTGGAAAGTCACTGCGGCATTTGCAGTCGTTGCGGCGGCATTCGGCGTATCTATAATCAAGTACCCGAACGGCTATCTCAACTACGTTCTGCTCGCTGTGTGCCTCGTCGTTATCGCACTGACATGGTACAACAGCGCCAGAATAAGAAAATATCTCGTAAAAGCGCTGAAAAACCTGGAAGACGACAAGTATCGCTTTACCCTTTACGAGAGCGGTTTTACCATCGAGACGCTCGTTTCCGAGGAAGAAAAGCAGGCAGAGGACTATGTGCCTATAAAGCCAAGGCGTGTTCATCTGGGCGACAACAGCGATATCAACAACGATACCGTTGAGGTCATCGAAAACGACGAGATGTTCATCATAATCCTTGAAAAAGAAACGTTTTATGTGCTGTGCAAGCGCCTTATGGACGACGAGCAGCAGAAGATACTGCGTGACAAATTCACCGGCGAGCTTGCCGAGGGTTATCATCTTATCACAGACAAATAAGAACTTGATATATAATTTTCCGTAAAAGCGGAAGAATGGAGTTGAAATTTTTTGAGCGATTACAATGTTATCGACACCGATGTTGAAAGGATAATGAAAGAATCCTTTATCCAGTATTCAATGGCAGTTATCGTTTCAAGAGCGCTGCCCGATGTCAGAGACGGTCTTAAACCTGTCCACAGACGTATCCTCTACACAATGTACGAGAACGGACTTACTCCCGACCAGGCATACAGAAAGTGCGCTGATACGGTAGGTTCTGTGCTGGGTAAATATCACCCTCACGGTGACGCATCCGTTTATGATGCGCTTGTTCGTCTTGCACAGAGCTTCTCGCTGAGATACCCTCTCGTTGACGGTCACGGAAACTTTGGTTCCGTTGACGGCGACCCACCGGCTGCTTATCGTTATACAGAGGCTAAAATGGCAAAGATGTCGATGAATATGCTCACCGACATAAATAAAAATACTGTCGATTTCCAGTCAAACTACGATGACAGACTCAAAGAGCCTGTTGTGCTCCCGTCGAGATTCCCTAACCTGCTTTGCAACGGCTCGACAGGTATCGCCGTAGGTATGGCAACAAATATTCCGCCTCATAACCTGCACGAGATAATCGAGGGTATGAAGTGCGTGATGAAAAACCCGGACTGCTCACTTGATGAGCTTATGGAGCACGTCAAGGGACCTGATTTCCCGACGGGCGGTATCATCATGGGCAGAGCAGGCATCAGAGCCGCTTATGCAACGGGCAAGGGCAAGATAACACTGCGTTCGCAGACCTCTATCGAGGAGATAAACGGCAGAAACTGCATCATTGTCACCGAGATACCGTATATGGTAAACAAGGCAAGACTCTGCGTTTCTATCGCTGACCTCGTTAAAGATAAGCGCATTGACGGCATACACGACCTCAACGATGAGTCTGGCAAGGACGGTATGCGTATCGTTATCAAGCTCAAAAAGGACGCAAATCCGCAGGTGGTGCTCAATAAGCTGTTCTCATATACACAGCTTCAGGATACCGTCGGCGTGAATATGCTCGCCCTTGTGAACGGTATCCCGAAGATTCTCACACTCAAAGAGTGTCTTGAGCAGTACATCGATTTCCAGGTAGACGTTATCAGAAGACGTACACAGTTTGACCTGAAAAAAGCAAAAGAGCGTGAGCATATCCTGCAGGGTCTGGTCATCGCACTTGACAATATCGACGAGGTAGTTGAGATACTGCGTTCGTCAAAGACTATCGCAGAAGGTAAGCAAAGACTTATGGAGCGCTTTGACCTCACCGAAGTGCAGGCTGACCATATCGTCAATATGACGCTTGGCAAGCTCACAGGTATGGAGCGTCAGAAACTGCTCGATGAGTTGGCAGAGCTTAAAATAAAGATAGCTGACCTTGAGGATATCCTTGCAAATCATCAGAGAGTGCTCGATATCATCATCGAGGAAGTTGAGGCTATCCAGGAAAAATTCGGCGACGAGAGAAGAACACGCATCGAGAACGTCAGCGGTGAGGTGGATATCGAGGATCTTATCCCCGAGGAAGAGAGCTTTGTCACCTACACCAAGGGCGGATATATCAAGAGAACGCCTATCAGCGAGTACCACGCTCAAAAGCGCGGAGGCAAGGGCGTTACCGGCATGAAACAGCGTGAGGACGACTACGTTGAGGAGATGTACACCTGCTCAACGCACGACTTTATGCTGTTTATCTCAAACAAGGGCATTATGTATAAGCTCAAATGCTACGAGCTGCCCGAGGGTTCAAAGGCATCAAGAGGCACTAATATCGTAAATGTCCTGCCGCTTGAAAACGACGAAAAGATAGCCGCAATGATAAAGACCGACTCGTTCGACGAGGGCAGATTTATCGTTATGGTAACACGAAACGGCAAGATCAAGCGTACACCGCTTTCATCGTATAAGAACGTAAGAAAGAACGGTCTGCGTGCGATAGGACTCGACGAGGGCGACGAGATCGAGGGCGTAAGAATGACCAGCGGCAAGAACCAGCTGATCGTTGCAACGCATAACGGCTACGCTATCAGAATAAACGAAACAGACATCAGAGAAATGTCCAGAACAGCCCACGGCGTAAGAGCTATCAAGCTGCGTGAGGGCGACTATGTCGTTTCAATGGCGAGAGTGCGTGACGGCGCAGCAGTTCTCACCGTTTCCGAGGACGGTCTGGGCAGACGTGTCGCACTTGAAAGCTACCGCATACAAAAGCGCGGCGGCTACGGCATGATGAACTATAAAAACGGCAATGTCTGCGGCATAAAGGTCGTTGACGACGAGGACGATATCATCATGATATCCTCCGACGGCGTCGTAATAAGAATAAGAGCCTGTGATATCAGCATCATGGGCAGATATTCAAAGGGCGTTCGCCTTATGCGTGTCAGCGATGACGGCAAGGTGGTTGCGTTCACAAGGACCGAGCACGAGGAAGATGCCGAGATAACCGAGGTCGAGCAGGCATCGGCTGAGGACATCGCACAGGCAGCCGAGGAAGAGGCAAACGAGGTCGTCGCAGAAGACGTTGACCCCGACGATGAGGACGCTGTCGATGACGGCAACGACGAGGAAGACGAGCCTACCGACGACGGTGACGAAGAATAACAATAACAAAACCAACAGTGCCTTAGTGTGCTGTTGGTTTTTATGCTAAAAAACAAATCTTATATTATAACAGGTTTTTCGTGTCACGGAATACTAAAAAGTGTTTGTACGAAGTGATTTCGATGGGCGCAAATTTGCTGAAAGCCTACAAAACAAGAACCCACCTATGTGGTTCAAGCCGACCTTCTGCGGTCGGCTTGAGGATACCGACGTTACCACAGGGTAAGGGAGCGCCCTCTCTTGCAGGGCAGCTCCCTCTTTCAAAACAGTCCACAGGAC
>CAMYUO010000258.1 GCA_947302065.1 uncultured Clostridia bacterium
AAAGGGCGGCGGTGTGTATCAGGGAGCTGTTATCAGTGTATGCGACAGTCTGAAAGTGCACGGAAATAAGGGATCTAACTATTACCTTAGCGGACAGGAAACTATAAAGACCGGAAAGCTCAATAACGATACCAATATATCAGTCACTGCTGAGTGTACAGAAACACAACCCCGAGCCATAACAAAAGGATTTAAAGAAAACAATCCCGGCATATCGGAGTATTATGATTATTCAAAGCTGTTTTTTGCAGATTCTGCGTTCGTAATAGGCGATATGTTGTATTCTCCGACCGAGACCAAAGGAGAGATCAAGCTTTTACCGCACGGCGTTTTGTATGTCGACAGGTCGTGGAATAATGATCTCAATATGGTGATAGATCATGTTGTGTTTGCTAATCAGAATCTGATCCGTGACATCAGCACCGCCAAAGACACAAACCGACTGGAAAGCGGATACTATTATGTGCTCACCAGCGATACGGTGTTTGATAACAGACTGGTTATTGATCGGTCGGTGAAAATCATTCTCAACAAGGATCATAAGCTCACCTGCAATAAAGGCATACAGGTTGGCGAGGACGCAACGCTGAATATATACGGCGGCTTTGACAGTGACGGCAAGCTTGAAGCAAAAGTTACTAATAGCGATAATGCTGCTATCGGCGGATCAAAATGGGAAAAAGCAGGTCAGATCAATATATACGGCGGAACTATCGACGCCCTTTCAGTATCAGGCAATGGTGCAGCCATCGGCGGCGGACTCGGAATGCAGTCTGATACTAAAACAGGCTCGCCCAAGGGCATATCTATCTACGGTGGCAAAGTTACTGCCGAAGAAAACAATGCAAGCCCGGCTATCGGCGGCGGAAGATACGGCAGATCAAGCTGGGAGAACGGTATAAAGATATACGGCGGTGAGGTGAAAGCATACGGCAGTGTAGGTATCGGAGATACCGCAGTCAGCTATGATGCTTCAACGCCAAGCATAGATATATACGGCGGACAGATCATTGCGCAGGGCTGGGGTGGAGCCGGTATAGGCTCGGCGGACTGCAGCAACGGTGAGATAAATATACACGGCGGTATCGTTAAAGCAGACACTAAACATGCAACACGGTGCGCAGCAGCGATAGGAAGCGGACGAGATCACGATCAGAGCGGTGATATAAACATTTCGGGCGGTATCGTTCTTGCCTCAAGCCTATCCGGAGCCGGCATAGGTGCAGGTATAGACGGCAGCGCAGGAAATATCCGCATCACAGGCGGCACAGTAGATGCAAGATCATCGGCAGGCGGCGCTGGTATAGGCGGCGGCAAAAACGGAAACGGCGGCAATATTTATATTTCCGGCAACGCCTCGGTCTTCGCTATGTCTTGTCTTTACGATGACAGCTGGTCGACAACCCACGAATGGGCAGGCTACGGAAACGTTACCCCACAAGCACCTTATGGCATTAATGTCGGCGGAAAAGCATTTGCCGTGCTGATAGCTTTCATATATGATGCTGTGCGTGACTCCAACTATTCCGGAGCAGGCATTGGCGGCGGATTTAACGGCAATGGCAATACAGTAACCATAAGAGGCGACAAAGCCAGGGTCATAGCTATAGCGAGCGATGAAGAAGCCTGCGCTATCGGATGGGGCGATGAGGGTTCATCTTCGGGAACTGTGAACATATACGACAGAGCTAAGGTATCCGCAGGAAGCACAATGGACTCCGCAAAACCGCAGCCGACGAAAAAGCGTGAATCAAGCTGTACAGACAACAGATATGTTTGTATCGAGCCTTGTAACCACAGCTCATGCAAATGGGTATGTATGAAGAGTTAATTTCATTATTACGGATGCGACAATTGCGGTCAGCAAGTCGAATTAAGTCCGCATAAATATCCTACATCACAACCCGATGCTGTGTGTGAGATCTGCGGCTGCACAGCCACACCAAGTACAGTAACTATAGTTCAAAAAGACCATAATGGCAGCGAAGTAAAAGAGGTTATCGATAATATTCAGAAGAACTCTGAATTCACCGTACCGCAATGTACAGCTGTACCCGACGATCACGAATTCGTCTGCTGGGTAGATGAGAGTAACACCCCGATGCTGCCGGGGGACAAGTTTACTGTCAACAATAATACTATCACAGCCGTATACCTGAGATCGGTTCGGACAGAATATATTGATGAAAACGGAAAAACTGCATCGGTAAAAGCAAGACAGCTCACACAAGATATTGTCTGTCTTACAAACGGAATATATGTTGCAGACAGCGCTATAGAGATGCAAATAGGTTATCCTCTGCTCATAAAAGGAAATGTGGAGATCATTCTTGCAGACGAAGGATCATTAAGTATCCCTGCCAGCTATGAAGACCATGACAGATCCATCGTTATTGACCAATCTATCAAAGGTACTCTGTCTGTTTACGGGCAGCAGCACCAGACAGGAAAACTGATAACAGACGGACGTGTTGAGATTACGGGATTTCATCAGTACGGTGGAAAGGTTGAACAGAACACTAACACAACAGGCATCGAGATAAGCGATGAATGCGTGATAAAAAGAGGAGAATTCACAGCAGAGGCTTTGTTTTGTGCAAATGAGCCAATAACGATAAAAGGCGGAAATGTACACATTAAAACATACAGATTAAACAACAACTCATCTATGGTGTTGGGCTGGACAAAAAACACCGACAGCATACTGATAGACAGTATGTCTCCAAATCAGGCTCCTGTTCCTACTATAAGCGTTGAAGATAAAAAAGCATTCAAGGACGAGAACGATAACAAATACTCGGGAACACTTTCGTCGGTGGAGATATCGGCAATTATCGGTCAGACGCTGACACCTGACTGCAAAGATGCCGAAATATTCGGATATGCTTTAGGGCTCGGTGATGGTATAACTATAAAAATCTATTACTCTGTTTATGATCCGGACCTTGTTGAAAAGAACAACGGTCAGGTAGGCATATCATCACCGGGAAGAACCGAGGAAAAATATCAATTTGCGGAAACAGAGGAGATAGACGGCATCGAGTATTATATATTCAGATATGACGTAGCTGCAAAGGAAATGAAAGATACTGTCACGATACAGCTCTACGAGAACGGCACAGCTGTATACGACCCGAATTTGACATCCGTGCGGCAGATCATAGATATGTATAAGTCACGGCCCGCAGAATACAGCAGAGAGATCCCGTTGTTAAATGCTATGCTGCACTACGGTGAGTATTCGCAGAAATACTTTGAATACAACTGCGAAGGTCTTGATTATACGGATATCAGCGACACAGTCATAGATGATGAATATAGCTATGACTGGCAGCCTGCTGCGAGTCTTCCCGAAGGAACGACATTCGCAGGAGCAACGCTCTCCCTTCGTTCAAAAACTACGCTTTCGTTCTATTTCAAGACCAATGACAAATCGCTCACATTCGCATTGGACGATGCAGCTAAACAAAAGGGATATGAATGTGTGACAGAGCCAGATACATACAAGGGATACACAATATTCCGTGTACGAGGAATAGCTGCAAATGATCTCGGCAAAAGCATAACAGTATCGGTCAATGACACATACAGCGTTACGTACTGCCCTATGAATTACTGCTATACTGCCCTGAACGGCGGTACAACAGATGAAGATCTTAAGAATGTGTGCAGAGCGCTTTACCTGTACTATATCGAGGATTGTAAGTATTCACCATACTGATGTAAACGGTACTGTTTTGTTCACACAGCAAAAAACAACTATTGAAAATCTAATCAAGCAACGAACTGGCTTCGCAAT
>CAMYUO010000259.1 GCA_947302065.1 uncultured Clostridia bacterium
GCGCTGACCTCAAGGAACATTTCCTTGAAGCCGTCTTTAAGCTCGGGGAAACTTAAGCTTGAAGCAAACATTATCACCGAGGTCGCTAATGCCGCTGTCTTTTTGAGCAGTGAGCGTTTTATCTGTTTTGTACGTTTCATTACTATCACCACGTTTTCACTAAATGATCTGTTGTCTTTCCTTACTCTGATTATTTCTTATGTCTGATCGGGTACCCAATCGCTTGAACTTGTACTTGGGAGGTATCCTTCAACATCGGTCTTGGTATAACTGATAGTTGACGGATCGACCTTGAAAAACTGTACCTCATACCTGTTCTTTACAGACGAATCAACTTTTATTGTCACGCTAACTATATCGGGATCGTTCGGATCTTCTGCCAGATTTGATTCCTTGATCGGCTGAGTATACTTGGTGTATACATTCCCGGTCTTGCTATAGAACTCATTGTCCTTGTTATTGAGGAAATGCTCGTTTATGGTCACTTTTGATTTGTTCCATCTGAATGTAAGCATTCCGGTGCCGTTGCCTTCAAGATAGTAGTTGAAGCCATCATAATCCTTGGTCGTATCAAGCTTTTCAACTTCGCCTCTCCAGCCATTTGAAGCAGATTTTGAGAATCTCACCTTAACATATCCCGTCAGTTTCGGCAGGTCACTGTCATAAGGCTCTGCTTCAAGCTTTATGCAGTATTCATTAGGTTTTTCACCAAGTTCGGATTTATCAAACACCAGTGTAAACAGATCTGCGTAAGCCCTGTCTCCTGATATTGAACAGCCTTCAAACTTATGAGATGTTCCGTTAGTAGAATTGAACTGGAATGTATCGCTATTCTGGCTATAGGTCACACTGTATGTACGACCGGTCAGTCCCGATGTGTCAGATAGTTCCGAGAAAGTATCATCCGATCCTATAGTTCCTATCGTTGCGGTAACATCATACAGAGTCTCTGTGTTCTTATAAACAGACTCTTTAGGATATGCATAGTTGTAAACATGGACTGATACTTCTGGGTTTTGTGTATTATCTGTTTGAGATACCGTGGTCGTTAATCCTTTCTGGCTCATATAATCCGAACTGAAAAGATCCTCTGTTCCGGCATCTGTCGATACTACACGCTTGGCAACAGTAACTCTTGTATAAATAGCATACGAAGTTACAACACAAAGAGAAACGGCAGCAATAATAAGCCACACTTTTATCCAGTGCTTTTTGAATTTTTTCATAAAGTCTTTCATTGCCGTTCCTCCTTTCTATAAGCTTATGCGACCTGAGCTGTCAGATATATCAGATCAGTCTCTTTGTCATTAACAACGTCTATGCCCCACGAGACCCTGAGGACATAATAATTGCTGAATGATCTTTCAGCCGGATCATCATCATAAGGAGATTCTTCCGCTGTGATCTGAGATGACTGCCAATACAACGGCTCTGCAAAATCCTGTCTGCTGTTTCCGGCATCGTAGCTCGGCTCTTCATACTGATCGTTGCCAATCGTTCTCGAACCCTTTGCCGAATCATTGACAAAATCCCCGTTCAGTTGGTTTTGCAGTGTATAATAGACAGGTCCGTTTTCAGATTCATACACAACTCCAGTATTGTCGGGTGCAGGTGTAGCCTTGTACAGTGTATACGTAAAATTGATATTCGTAGTGTGAGCAAGCTGTATATTATACTGGCTGATATCTTCACCCTCAACGCAGAACACAAAGTCTTTAGTGCTGCCTTTGGTCGTATCGATACCCGACATCTTGAACTGGATGATATCCTCCTGAGCACCCGACTTGAGCGAGAGCTTCGCAGGAGAATTTATCTTAGCCATAGTTGCCATCTTCTTCTGATGTGCAAACCATGCCACAGTCGGTATTATCACAAGTGCAGCAGCTGCCATTACCTTATCCTTGGTGCGCAGCTTTTTGAACCGTGAGATTATTCTTTTTATAGTTTTCAAAGCTGTTCACCTCCTTGATCAGAGTTTTGACTAATCATTTGAATTCGATGCAAGCGCCGCTGTCAGTTCTACGAGCAGATAATTCGCATTGTCTCCGATAGCCTGATCGGCATCGTTATACTTTGAACCATACTGTGTATACTCTCTGCCAAGCAGGGCCTTGGTGCTGATAACATTGGCGATCGCAGTTTCTTCCGCGGCAGTGTCATCATTATGAGTCACCTTGATATCATCAAAGCTCTCAGCTCCTATCGGCTTGAGGAAATCCTCAGGATGTTCAAAGAAATATCTTCTTACTTCCTTTGATGCATCCGTGTCGTTAAGACCTTCGATATTGGCATTGAGTATTTCTTTCAGTGTTGCTGTCCACACCCAGTAGAGTGTGACCTCTTTTTCACCGTTCACATCTGATGATGTAACTGTCTCTGTGAATCCTTCGGATGTAAGCAAATGCTTTTTGTTATCGCTTCCCTTGTAGAAAAACAGGATATGCGATGATATGAACTTTTTAACTAAAGTATTGGTCACTTCGGTCAACGGATCTCTGGTTTTGGTATTGTCGCTATTGAATGTTGCCTTGTATCCAGTGTTTTTCAAAGTAAGTGCAACGCTCAGATCGGCATCCGTCTTTGATACAATGGTAAACTTCAGTGTTCCGTGATCGCCCGGTTTAAGTCCGTACTGATCGGAATCGAGCCTTGTGATCGTAGTCATATCAGGCTCACCGGTACCGTCGTATACATTATTCATCTCAGACGTATCCTTTGTCAGCTGCCACTTGATGCCTTGATGACCTTCAGTAGTTGAAGCATCTGCGTAAGCATCTGATGTAACCTCATCAAGGAACTCATCATATAGTCCTTGCTCTGTGCCTGTTGTTTTAAGTTCAAAAGGTGATTCCGCCGCCTCTATCGCCATCGTATCTGCGCTTACCGCTTTATTCATCGCAAACCATGCGATAGATGCAAAAACGATAATGAGGGCGATGAGCACCATAAGCAGCACGATCTTGATTATGCGCTTTTTCTGCTTGCGGCGTTCCTCTTCGTTCGCAGCCTTTTTATCTGCAACTGCTTTTTCGGCTATCCGCTCTGCTGCTTCCCACAACCTGTTATTTTCGTTAATTGATCTTTCGCTCATCACTCTCACCTCACTTTCAGTTTAATTCTTTGACTTTTTCGTCAAAAGGGTGCACTATCCCCCTAGAATGCATATTTACTCACTTATATTATACAATAAAAGTGCCTGTTTGACAATCAGCATATTTTACAAATTTGAGCAACGCAAATTGTGTGCTTTATGAATTTATTTCACAAATTTAACCGTTTAATGAAAATCAAACGTTTTCGCTGTCTGTGCCCATTCAGAAATATATGCCGAGCGTATGCCAAAGCAGTATCAAAATCTCCCGGAAATGCAAAAAAGACTCCCTGTCAAAGAGCCTTTTTGCAATGTGAATATATGAAAGGGTGCGGGATAGTGACGCCCTTTAAAGTAATTTCAGGCAGCCCTTGCAAATCCCAGCAGATTTTTGCCCATTTCCGACTTTCTGTAAAGCAGGATAAACAGCACCGTGAACAGCACGCTGACAAATATCAGTGCGATAAGTGCGAGCAGTCCAGTGCTTATGCCGAGGAAACCCGCAAGCCTATTGAACGGATTAGCGATCGAGTTTGAGCCGAAGATCATCAGCATATACAGGATCCAGAAGCCTACCCATGCCTTTTTGCCGAATTTGTAGATGATCGTCATTATCATAGTTGACACCATGCTGATCGCATACAGCGCAAGCAGTATGAAGCCGAACGCTGCGAGAATGCCTGCTGCGCCGTCTGCACTGCTCAGC
>CAMYUO010000260.1 GCA_947302065.1 uncultured Clostridia bacterium
TAAGTATTTCGGAATCCACGCATTCCTTGCATCAAACACCGTATCAAATGCTTACTATCCGAAGCTCGCAAGAATACTCTTTGAGCTTGCAGTAGAGATCAAGGAAAAGACCGGTGTGGAGTTCAAGTTCGTAAACCTTTCGGGCGGTGTCGGCATCGCATACGAGCCTGATAAGCCGCAGAACGACATCTTCGCTATTGGCGAGGGCGTTCACAAGGCATTTGATGAGATACTTGTTCCTGCAGGAATGGGCGATGTTGCGATATTTACAGAGCTTGGCAGATATATGCTCGCTCCTTACGGTCATCTTGTTACGACGGTTAAGCATTTCAAGCACACTTATAAGGAGTATGTCGGCGTTGATGCCTGTGCATGCAACCTGATGAGACCTGCAATATATGGTGCATATCACCATATTACCGTTCTTGGTAAGGAAGATAAGCCATGTGACCATAAATACGACGTAACAGGCGGTCTTTGCGAGAACAACGACAAGTTTGCAATAGACAGAATGCTTCCTGAGATCGAGATCGGCGATATCCTTGCTATACACGACGCCGGTGCTCACGGTTTCTCAATGGGCTACAACTATAACGGAAAGCTCCGTTCTGCAGAGATACTGCTCAAAGAGGACGGAACTACACAGCTTATCAGAAGGGCAGAAACTCCTGCTGATTACTTCGCAACATTCGATTTCACACACATTCTTGATAAGTACACTAACAAATAAGAAAAACGTCTTGCCGCAGATAGCACATCTGCGGCATTTTTGCATATATCAGTCATATCTGTCCAATAAATCAAATATACTGAATCAAACGGAGGACAAGTATATGAGACTGATTTCAAAACTGTTGATAATAATTATGTGCATTGCTCTTGCAGGATGCAGCTATGGCGAAGGAAATACCGAAATCGAAACGTCAACCACGCCGTTTCAGTATAAAAGCTCACCTGTGCCTTTTCTTTATAACACAAAAAACGAGCAAAAGCAGGATGTACCCGTCAAAAAAGTCGTGAAATATGACAACGTCAAAGCAATCTGGCTTTCGTACATCGACATTTCACCTATGCTAACAGGTAAGACCGAGCAGCAGTTCACATTGGCATTTACAAATGCCTGCAAAAACATCTCAGAGCTTGGCTGCAATACGATATTTGTGCATATCCGTCCTTTTGGAGATGCTCTGTACAGTTCCGATATTTATCCTGCATCGAGACTTATAACCGGAAAAGCAGGACAAATCGGTGCATTTGACCCGTTATCAGTAATGATAAACGTCGCTCATTCATACAAGCTATCTATACACGGCTGGATAAACCCATTAAGGCTTGAAACGCAGGAATGCTTTGCAAACTATGACAGCAGATATCTTACAAAGCGCTGGTTTGAGCGCAAGAACGGCTATGTCTGCAGTGTTGAGGGTGATAAGCATCTGTGGCTGAACCCGGGATACAGCGAGGTAAGACAGCTGATCGCTGACGGTGCAGCCGAAATGGTAAAGAAATATGATATAGACGGTATCCACTATGATGATTATTTCTATCCGACAACCGCAGAAAGCTTTGATAAAGCATGCTTTGCAAGCGCAGGACACGGCAAAACGCTTTCTGTATGGCGGCTTGAAAACATCAGCGATATGGTCAAGCGTATATATGATGCTGTCAAATCGGTCAACAGCGAGGCAGTCGTCGGCGTTTCTCCACAGGGCAATCTTGATAACAATTACAGGTATATGTATGCAGACATGAAAAAGTGGGGTAGTACCAAAGGCTTTGTAGACTACATCTGCCCGCAGATATACTTTGGTTACAACAATCCTGTCAAACCGTTTATCCCGACGCTGAAAGAATGGGAGTCTGTAGTCACTGAGCCTGCTGTTTCTCTATATATCGGTCTTGCCGTTTATAAGATCGAGGGCGGCGAGGACGAATTCGTCAATACCGAAGGCATAATTGCCAGACAGATAGCCGATATAGGCAATTCGGATAAGTGTAAAGGTTTTTGCCTTTACGCCTATTGCAACACTTTTGCCGATTCCGAAAGAGCAAGAAAAGAACTTGACAGCACAAAACAGCAGATTTCTAAGGACAATCACGAATTATAATGTTAATTTTCTGTAATGTTGTTTCAAACTATTGTATTCTCATTTGATTTGAGTTATAATGTACTTTACGGTTTTAAAGCATTGACAGATCGGAGGAATACGATATGTTTAAAATAGTTAGAAAAAAGCAACTCAATGAACAAGTCGTTCTGCTCGAACTAGAAGCTCCCTTTATCGCAGCAAAGGCAGAGGCAGGACAGTTTATAATATTCAGACTTGATGAGAACGGAGAGCGTGTACCGCTTACTATCTCGGATTATGACAGAGAAAAGGGAACTATCACTATAGTTTTCCAGACAGTCGGCTCAAGCACGACCGCTCTCGGTAAAATGAATGAGGGCGACAGCATAAGCGATGTTGTCGGACCGCTCGGAACTGCCACAGAATATGGCGACAACATCAAAAGAGTCGCTGTTGTCGGCGGCGGAGTAGGCTGTGCGATTGCTTATCCACAGGCTAAAAAGCTTTTTGGTATGGGAGCACAGGTCGATCTTATTGCAGGTTTCAGAAACAAGGACATAGTTATCTTAGAGGATGAGATGAAAAAGGTGACATCTAACCTTTACATCTGCACCGATGACGGTTCCTACGGCACTAAGGGCTTTGTTACCGATAAGCTCAAAGAGCTGATCGAAGCGGGCAATAACTACGATGAAGTCATAGCTATCGGTCCGGTCATTATGATGAAATTTATTTCCAAGCTGACAGAGGCTTACGGCATTAAAACTATAGTTTCGCTCAATCCTATCATGATAGACGGAACTGGAATGTGCGGCGGCTGCCGTGTCACAGTGGACGGTAAGATCAAATATGCTTGTGTTGACGGTCCTGATTTTGACGGTCACAAGGTGGATTTTGATGAACTGATGAAGAGAAATTCGGCTTACCGTGAGATCGAATCCGAGCATATCTGCAGATTGACAGGAGGAAAGAGAAATGGCTGATATGAGTTTGACTAAAACTCCTATAGCTGAACAGCCGCCCAAAGAGCGTGTCTGTAATTTTAAAGAGGTAACACTCGGTTATACAGCTGAAGAAGCAATAAAAGAGGCAGGCAGATGTCTTAACTGCAAGAACAAGCCCTGCACAACAGGCTGTCCTGTGAATGTAAGGATACCTGAATTCATAGAAAAGGTCGCAAAAGGTAAGTTTGAAGAGGCTTACGATATAATCAAAAGCACAAACTCATTGCCTGCTGTCTGCGGCAGAGTTTGTCCTCAGGAGAATCAGTGCGAGGGCAAATGTGTCAGAGGAATCAAAGGCGAACCTGTCGGCATCGGCAGACTCGAAAGATTCTGTGCTGATTATATGATGGATAAGCGTAAGAACGCCGAAAAGCCTGCTCCAAACGGTCACAAGGTTGCAGTTGTAGGTGCAGGTCCTTCCAGCCTTACAGCAGCAGGTGATCTGGCTAAGCTTGGTTATGAGGTCACTGTTTACGAAGCATTCCATACCGCAGGCGGAGTTCTGATGTATGGTATCCCTGAATTCAGACTCCCTAAAGAGATCGTCCGTAAGGAGATCAAGTCTCTTGAGGATCTCGGAGTAAAGATAATGACCAATATGGTCATCGGTAAGGTCCTCTCGATAGATGAGCTTATAGATATGGGCAATGAGGCTATCTTTATCGGCTCAGGCGCAGGTCTTCCCAGATTTATGGGCATCGACGGAGAAAATCT
>CAMYUO010000261.1 GCA_947302065.1 uncultured Clostridia bacterium
TGTTCTTTCCGCCGAGCATCACGATAGGCTCATAGAACTGAGGATACTTTTCTTTTGTATAGTAGCTCATATTGCCGTTGTCGAGGATAAGACCTGCGATGATGTTGCCGTGACCTGTGAGCGCCTTAGTAGCGGAATATACAACGATATCTGCGCCGTGCTCTAGAGGTCTGTAAAGATAAGGTGTTGCAAGCGTGTTGTCAACAACAACGGGGATACATCGTCGGTTATCTCTGTATCGAGCTTTTCAGGATCGAGCACTGCTGTGGTGAGCTTGATGTTCACTCCAAGCTCGGGAAAGAGCCTGTCGAAAGCATCAATCGTGCCACCGTAGAGATAAGGTGAAGCAAGTATCGTGCCTCCCTTTGCTGCGAGGTTGAGCAGCGTATAGGAGATAGCTGCCATACCGGAGCCGACTGCAACAGCATTCTTTGCGCCGTCAAGTGCCTTGACTCTCTCGGCGAAATAGGTAACTGTCGGGTTGCCTACTCTTGTGTAGAGGTAGCCTGCCTCTTTGTAGGTGAACAGGTTGACAGCGTGCTCGGTGCTCTTGAAATCGTAAGCGGTGGTCTGATATATCGGAGGCGATATCGCAAGATTGTTATCGAGTGGTGAGTAACCTGCCTTTATCTTTTTGGTGTCAAATCTTAATTCTGCCATAATGATCATCCTTTCGGTTTTTGGTTTCGTTTTTCTTTCGATGTGTTCAGTTTAGCGAAAAAAGATGCTTTGGTCAACAGAAAAACGTGACATCGTTATCACACTTCGTTTCAATGCGGCGCTGCCGGGCGTGATTACGAGGTGTTTTTGCGGCGAAAACAGGCAATAATTCTGACCTGAAAAGGAAATGATGATAACGTTCTCAGTGCGGATAATAAAGGGTCTGAGAGCGTTTTGTTAAAAGTGCGGCAATATTTATAATGCGAAAAGCGTGAGATTATAAGAAATCGTTATCATAAAGTGGCTTTGTTATAGAGCAGATTTATAGCGTTCAATAGAAAAAGCATATTGCCGAACGCTTGACAAGAGAGATTTTTCGTGTTATCATTGTCGTTAATTCAGAAAGAGGAAGTGAGCAGATTGACACTTTTACAGATAAACTATGCACTGACTATCAAGGAATTCGGCTCGATGAACAAGGCGGCAGAGCATCTCGGGATCTCACAGCCGACGCTGACAAGCGCTGTGCACGAGCTTGAAAAAGAGATAGGTTTGCAGATATTCCTGCGCACACATAAGGGCGCTGTGCCAACAGCTGAGGGCGAAGAGTTTTTACAGAGCGCAGGTCAGCTTTTCAGGCAGTACGAGCTTGTGTGCGAGAAATATGTTGACAAGGAAATGAAGCGTAAATTCGGAGTTTCAACACAGCATTACACTTTCGTGGTGAATGCTTTCATAAACACGGTCAAGCAGTTTGACACGCTGGAATTTGACTTTGCGATACGTGAGACGCAGACACACAAGATAATCGAAGACGTTGGCAGCCTCAAAAGCGAGATAGGCGTGCTTTACATGAGCAACCTCAACCGCAAGCTGCTCGGCAGGATGCTCGATGAGCATGATCTGTGCTTTACGGAGCTTACAAAAGCGAGTGCGTATGTGTATATGTGGCACGGTCATCCGCTTGCGAATGAGGAGTCTATCAGTCTTGAACAGCTAAGCGCTTACCCGTGTCTTTCGTTTGAGCAAAGCGGAACTGACGGATATCTTTTCGCAGAGGAAATTCTCAGCGAGAACAACTACCCGAGGACGATAAAGGCGACAGACAGGGCCGCTATGGGTGAGCTGATGCGTTCGCTCAACGGATACACGCTGTGCTCGGGAATACTCAGCGGACACGACGGCAAGAGCGACTATGTCGTTGTCCCCTACCGTGAGGACACAGAAAACCCGAACAGCATAATGGAGATAGGTTACATTACAAAGAAAAACAGCAAGCCGAGCGAGATATGCCAGCGGTTCATTGAGGAGCTGAAAAGGAGTCTCGAAAACAGCACGGTCGGATAACAAAACTGCCGCACTATCTGAGATGATCAGATGTGCGGCTTTTTGCTGCGTGCATACAAAAAAGCGCTCGTGCTTTACACGAACGCTGAATATAGTTATTGATTATTTTCTTGCTATCTCGTCCATCGTCACGCCCTCGATAGTAAAGGTCGTGTAGATGCCGCCGGGAACTTCGGTCTTGGTGTAAACGACAAAGTCCTTGCCGTCCTTGGTCTTATAGTCATAGAAGAAGTTGCCGTTCTGGGATATCTTTGTGCAGCCGTTCTTTGAAAGGAATGACCTGAGCTTATCATAGTTCTTGGTCATTATCGTCTGCGACTTGCTGCCCGATGAGAGCAGTGCGTAATCTGCGCCCATATTTATCCTTGCGACGCTGACGATATCACCGAATGATGTTTCATCGCTTTTGAGAAGAAATGCCTCAACATAGATAAGAAATAAAAGTGCGAATGCTCCGAGAATTATACCTGTCCACTTAGCTGCCTTTTTTATCGGTTCCATAATTGCTTCCTCCTTATTGTCTTTATCATCTTAAACGTTTTCGCTTTCTTTGCCTGTATAGTAACATCAATTAACGAAAAAATCAATAGACAATGTGAGGACTGTATGTAGTATAAACTACAAACGGGCTGTGAAATGTAAAGTATACTACAAAACGAGGTAAAAGTGTAGTAAAAAGGAGCACCAACATGATGCTCCCTGTGAAATGTTATTCAACAATGATATTCTTTGTGATATTAAGATAGGGATAATCACCTATCGTTTTGCTTATCGCATATTCTGCGAGGCTGAACCACTTGTCGCACTCATCGAGGATAATTGCGTCACCCGTTGCGATAAGCGGTTTTGTTTTCAATATCGCATCGACGGGGTCTTCGACAAACACGTCAAGGTCAAAACCGATATTCTCGGAAAACTCATAGATGCGCTGTTTAAGTCTGCCCGAATTTGAAACGGGTTTATCGAGATAGATGACTGCCCTGCTGACGCCGAGGTCGTCAAGTGCGCCGAGCAATGCTTTGACCGCAAGGTCGGTCTGCGGGATAAGGCGGTATGTGCCGTGCAGACCTGCGAGGTCTCTGACAGTGCCGTCAAGACATCTGAAAAGCATCGACTGCGAAAATGCGATCTCAAGCCCGATGATGACATTGAAGCCGTCGATGTAAATAGTCTGGTCTTTGATATCGGTGACCTGACGGCTGCGCCTTGAAAGGACACTTTGCAGGGGTGAGACAGACCTTGCAAGTGCAAGTCTTTGCCGCTCGGACAGCTGGTAATGGTCACCGACAAATCTTGTTGCCGGCGTTGTGGGATAGCCGCGGCTGATAAGATAGAAAACCTCCTCGGCTGCGGTTTGAAGTTTTTCAAGACTTGTTAATGAAAAGTCACGTTCGTCTGTGGGCATAAAGCCTCGTTTTGCCTGCTGCGGCATAGTGTCACCTGCCTTTCAATAGTTCTGAGTATATTGTAACACAAAAAGGCGCAGATTGCAACCTTTTTGCAGTCTGCGCCAAGGCAGGTTTATTTGAATTTTACTCCGGCTTTGAACTCGCTGTCTGTTATCTCTATTTTCAACTCAAAGCCCATACGCTCGAGGTCCTGCTTTGCGATGGAAAGACCGACGCCGCTGCCCGAATTCTCGCCTCGGGAAGTGTCGTCCTTGACGAACGGCTTGACAAGCTCGTCGGCGGTAAGCTTTGGCATTTGTGCAGGAGTATTGGTGATGCACAGAGCCTTTTCGGTAATGGTGACTCTGA
>CAMYUO010000262.1 GCA_947302065.1 uncultured Clostridia bacterium
GGGGGCTTTCCGCTAATTTGCGCCCGTCCAAGCCCCTTCGGACATACATCTTCATAGATAAGTCTAATTATCGTCTTTCTTTTTATTGCGCCTGTGATCCATAAAACCCTCAAGGATTATCGTTGCTGCGACTGTGTCAACGACCGCCTTTCTCGCCTTTCCACGCACATTGGTCGTGTTGAGGATGTTGTGCGCCGTGACCGTCGTTGAGCGCTCGTCCCACATCTCAACAGGGCAATCGACCAGCTCACGCAGCATCTGCGCAAACTCCTCACACTTCTCTGCCCTGGGTCCTCTCGTGCCGTTCATATTTATCGGCAGCCCGACAACGATAAGCTCCGCACCCTGTTCTTTGACAGCATCTGCAACTTTCCGAGCAAGCCTTTCAGCGTTGCGCTCTGTTATCGTTCCTACGGGCGATGCAAGGAACTCTGTCCTGTCGCTTATCGCAAGTCCCGTTCTCGTGTCACCGTAGTCAACTGCAAGTATCTTCATAGCTTTCCTCCATGCTTTTCACTCATTGTGCAAAGTATATCACAATAAGAATGTAAAGTCAAATAGGTATTGATAAAAAATATTAAAAAATAACGTTTTGTAACCCTCTTTTTGTTGACATAAGGGCACCGGATATGTTATACTGTTTTTAACTGGGTAATCAGAAAGTAGGTAGATGTATGTCAGTCGTAAAACTCGACCCCGCTTATAAGGACTACATCTGGGGCGGCACACGCCTGCGTGATGATTTCGGCAAACAAAGCAGCTGTGAACGCATTGCGGAAAGCTGGGAGCTTGCCTGCCGAAGTGACGGCGAAAGCCGTATCCACGGAACAGACATCACACTGTCACAGTACATAATCCGAAAAGGCAGAGGCGTGCTCGGCACGAACTGTCAGAACTGCAGGGAATTTCCCTTGCTGATAAAGCTCATTGATGCGGCGGACGACCTCTCTGTTCAGGTACACCCGAACGATGAGTATGCCCGTCTCAACGAAGGTGAAAGCGGCAAGACGGAAATGTGGTTCATCCTCAGCTGTGAGAATGATTCTCAGCTTATCTGCGGCTTTGAGCAGGATATCACGAAAGACGAGTTTGCAAAGGCGATAACAGACGGAACTCTGCTCGGCAAAGTCCGCAAAGTGCCTGTAAAAAAAGGCGATGTGTTCTTTATCCCGCCTAATACGCTGCACGCCATAGGCAAAGGCATACTGCTCGCCGAGATACAGCAGAACTCAAATACCACTTACAGAGTCTATGACTACGGCAGGCTCGGCAAAGACGGCAAACCGAGAGAACTGCATATCAAAAAAGCTCTCGATGTGACCGATACCTCACAAGCTGCGGCGGCACAGCGCTTTGAAAACGTAAAAGGAAACGGCTTTGAGTACCGAAAACTTGCCGAATGTGAGTATTTCACAGCGGTCAGCTTTGATGTCACAACATCTGCAAAGCTCTTTGTTGACGAAAAAAGCTTTGCACATCTGCTCTTTTATTCGGGCAGCGCTGATATAACATCAGATAAAACTATCCACGCTGAAAAGGGCAACAGCCTTTTCATAGATGCCGCATCGGGTGATATCACCGTCAGCGGCGAATGCAGCTTTATACTCACACGTTGCGGCTGCGGTTTCTCAGAAGGGACAGATAAACTTGTTTAAAAATAACGGCAAAGAATACTTTATTGCATTTTGTGCCTCGGTCATTGCAAACATCGCTGTTATGGTGCTTTTCTACTATCTGCACGCAAAACAGGGCATGTTCGCATCTCTCGACGTTGCAAGATTCACCTCGATAGCTGTCGTTATGACGCCGCTCATCGCAGGTATCGTATGCTACGCAAGGCACAGAAAAAAAGATGATACGATCAACGCAGTCATCGCAGTGGCGCTTTTGTCGTTCGCAGCAGCCTTTGTCGGCTGTGTCGGCGGCGCAGCGATCGCAGCGAGTGCGTTTGGAAAAATAACCTAATTGATCAGGAGGGCAATCAATGAAATACTACATAGGAATAGACCTCGGCGGAACAAACATCAAAGCCGGCGTCGTAAATGAAAACTACGAGATAATCGCAAAGGCGACCACAAAGACGCTGCTGCCGAGACCCGCTGAGGAGATCTGCGCAGATATGGCTAAGGTCTCGCTTGAAGCTGTCGAGCAGGCAGGACTCACACTTGACGATATCGAGTCTGTCGGCATCGGCACACCTGGCACAGCGAACTCCGAAACAGGCATCATCGAGTATTCCAATAACCTCGGTTTCCTCAACCTGCCTGTTGTTGAGATAATGCAGAAGCATATCAACAAGCCTTTCTATGTTGAGAACGATGCTAACGCAGCCGCTTACGGCGAGTTCCTCGCAGGCGCAGCAAAGGGCGCAAACGATGCAGTGTGCATCACGCTCGGCACAGGCGTCGGCGGCGGAATAATCATCAACGGCAAGATCTACTCAGGCTCTAACTTTGCAGGCGCTGAGATCGGTCACACCGTCGTTGACCCGAACGGTCCCGAGTGTACCTGCGGCAGAAAAGGCTGCTTTGAGGTATTCTCCTCTGCAACAGGTCTTGTAAGAATGACTAAGGAAGCAATGTATGAGGATAAAGGCTCTGTTATGTGGCAGATGAACGAGGAGGACGGCAAGGTCTCCGCAAGAACTGCGTTCAACGCCATGAGAGCCGGCGACAGAGCAGGCAAGGCTGTCGTTGACAAGTATATTAAGTATCTTGCACTCGGCATCACAAATACAATAAACATCTTCCAGCCCGATATCCTCTGCATCGGCGGAGGCGTATGCAACGAGGGCGATCCCCTGCTGCTGCCTCTCAAAGAGATCGTGGCTAAGGAGGTCTACACAAAGAATTCGGCTAAGAACACCGAGATCGTCATCGCCAAGCTCGGCAACGATGCAGGTATCATAGGCGCTGCGTTCCTCGGACAGGATCATAACGGAGGTAAATGATTATGGGATTTTTCGATAAGGTAAAGGATTTTCTCGACGACGGCAAGATCAACGGCTCAAACGCAAAGCCCGCAGAACAGCAGACAGCAGAAAATACCCAGCCCGCTGTTGAAAACACCCAGACAACCCCACCCGCACAGCCTGAAAAGGAAGATATCAAGCTCCCTGCAGGTCTGACTCCCGAACAGGAAGCGGCTATGAGACAGGCAAATGCTATCGCCGAGCAGCAGAAAGCGATCAGATAAGCTGCTGGTATCAAAGAACCCGAGCGAATGAGCGAGGAAGAAAGAAATGTACCGAAGGACGAGATCGTCGAGCTGCCTTTCAAGCTGGATGCCTCGATGATGCCTTATCAGGACGCAAACGGCAATAACGTCTGCGTAAAGATGTTCGGCAAGATAACCGCAAAGGCTATGTATGATCTTTCAGACAAGGAACTGCTTGCGCTCATTGTTAAAAGTGCTCCGCAAATGGCTTACTTTGAGGTGCTGATGAAGCAGCGCCCGTCTGCCGCTGAGCTTCCCGGCTGCATCGAGCAGATGAAGCAAAGCATCGCTGATGCTATAAATGGCAACAGGAATGATTTTGAACTGCAAAGCGTTGTTATCACAAGCATAAACGGTTAAGACAATAACAAATCTTTATATAAAGAAGGTAATTGAAAATGTCAGAATGCAAAGACTGTAAGAATTATTTCTGCGACGGCGTTGACAAGGCACCGCAGAGATCACTGTTCAATGCACTGGGCTTCACAAAGGAAGAAATGGACAGACCTCTCGTTGGTATCGTTTCTTCCTACAATGAGATAGTTCCG
>CAMYUO010000263.1 GCA_947302065.1 uncultured Clostridia bacterium
GGCGACAACGCTAAGAAGGCTGTTGCTGAAATGAACGACGGCGAGATCGTTGTTCTTGAGAACACAAGATTCAGAGGCAATGAAGAGACCAAGAACGGCGAAGAGTTCGCTAAGGAGCTTGCAGAGCTCGTTGACGGTCAGGTATTCGTTATGGACGCTTTCGGTTCTGCTCACAGAGCTCACGCTTCCACAGCAGGCGTTACAAAGTTCGTTAAGGAAACAGCAGTCGGCTATCTGATGCAGAAGGAGATCACATTCCTCGGCAACGCAGTTGAGGATCCTGTTAGACCTTTCGTTGCTATCCTCGGCGGCGCTAAGGTAGCTGATAAGCTCAACGTTATCAACAACCTCCTCGAGAAGTGCGACACACTTATCATCGGCGGCGGTATGGCTTATACATTCCTCAAGGCACAGGGCAAGGAAGTTGGTCTTTCACTCGTAGACAACGAGAAGATCGACTACTGCAAGGAAATGATGGAGAAGGCTGAGAAGCTCGGCAAGAAGCTGCTTCTTCCTATCGACACAACTATCGCAGCAGGCTTCCCTGATCCTATCGACGCTCAGATCGACGTTAGCGTTGTTGACGCTGACAGCATCCCTGCTGATATGGAAGGTCTTGACATCGGAACAAAGACAGC
Source organism: uncultured Clostridia bacterium (assembly GCA_947302065.1). GTDB lineage: Bacteria > Bacillota > Clostridia > Oscillospirales > Ruminococcaceae > Hominimerdicola. Next base: position 639 of record CAMYUO010000263.1, read on the forward strand.
TGAGCTGTTCGGCGACGCTGTAAAGAGCGCTAAGACTGTTGTTTGGAACGGTCCTATGGGCGTATTTGAGAACCCTGTTCTTGCAAAGGGCACTATCGCAGTTGCTAAGGCTCTTGCAGATACAGACGCAACAACTATCATCGGCGGCGGCGACTCCGCAGCTGCTGTTATCCAGCTCGGCTTTGCTGACAAGATGAGCCACATCTCAACAGGCGGCGGAGCTTCCCTTGAATACCTCGAGGGCAAGGTCCTTCCGGGTATCGACGTTATCGCTGACAAGTAAGACAGCTTGGGGCAGGCAGAAAATGCCTGCCCTTTTAAGTTTTTTCGCAAAAATAGCTTACAGGCAGAGCCTGAGGGAGAAAATGGGGGAGTTTTGATGAAATACTTTAAATACTGTCTTAAAGTCAACAGGAAGTTTATTCTCAGCTGCCTTATCCTTTCGCTGAGTCTGGATATTGTCGTGTTCTGTATAGATCTTGAGAATGTCGGTGTCAACGGCTTCTGGAGACCGGTGATAATCAGTCTTATCATCACGGTAGTCGTTATGTGCGTGGTCATGGCTTTCATTTACAGGCTCTACAAAAAGAATCTGCCGGTGTTCAAAGTGCTCGATGAAAAGGACTTTACCGATAAGCTGATAGATACATACCGCATGGCTTTCCCGAGATCGACCGCAATGAACCATATCGTGCTCGCAAGCTACCTCAAAGTGCTCGACAGACTCGATGAAGCCCAGCAGGAGCTTGAGATCGCAGGCAGACTGCAAATGCTGGATATACGCACCAAGGCGTATTATTCCGAGGTGCTCATCGGTCTGAGGATGAGACAGAGACGCTTTGACGAAGCGATAATGATCTATAATAACTATAATCAGATGATGGAGGCTTACTGCCGCTCGAATAAAGACGCCGTCTGCATACAGCATTATGCCAACGGAGCACTGCTTTATGCTTACAGCGGAGATTTCAATTCGGCAATGGTCTGCATCCGCAAGACAGAGCCTGCCGTCAAAAAGCAGAGGAAGTTTGCCTTTACAAGAAACACCGCACTTATGGGCGTGTATCTGCTCAGAGGCGATATGCGCAGTGCCGATGATATCAAGAATATGATGCTTACCGATATGCAGACGTTCGATGAGTTCGAATTTGAAGCATACAGACAGCTGACCTATAAGGACATCGAGGAGATCACAATGCTTTTCGACCCGAGGGTACAGGCGGAAACGAGGTAGACCGTCATGGGGTTTATTAAATTCTTGTTCAAGAAATGCCGCGGTTATTCGGTGATAATGCTGATAATAGCGCTTGGTCTGACTTGCAGCGGATATATCACATTTTTGCCGAATGTTGCTATGGCGCTCATTTTTTCAGCTCTTGTTCTGACCGCACTTCTGATGGGATTTTTCCTGCTGCCTTATCACGCATATAAGTTCGAGAAAATACTTGATGAATATGGCTGCTGTGATGAGCTTATCAGGGCTTTCAATCTGGTTTACAAGAAAAAGGGTGCCAGAGAGCATCTTATCCTCGCATCATATTACAGACCTATGGGCAGACTCGGCGAGATGCAGCAGGAGCTTGATCTTGCGCAAAGCTGCGGTATTCCCAACCTCAACGACAAAGCATTGTACTTTAATCTGCTGATGGCATTAAGACTGATGCAGAGACGTTTTGGCGATGCGCAGGTGATATACTATGAAAACAAACAGCTTCTGGAAGTCTACTGTGATTCGTATAAAGACAGTATCTGCTGCGGGCTTTACAGCAAACTTGCGCTGTTCTGTGCATTTGACGGCAATTTCGACGATGCGATGACAGCTATCGGAAAAATGGATGTTTGTATCGAAAAACAAAAAAGCCTTGTGTTCGCCAAGTACATCGCTGAATACAGAGTGTATCTTGTAAAAGGCGATCTGCAAAGTGCAGACGAAGTCAGACAACGCATGCTCGGTGAGCTGGAAACGTTCAGCGGCTTTGATTACAGATCCGAACGGAAAATGTTTTCTGATGATCTCAGCCTGTTTACAGTGCTGTTCGACCCGAGAGCACAAACACAGCAAAGTGAGGGAAATGTAAATGAATGAGCTTAATATCCTTGCCGGCTCGTCGTTCGGCATCAAAGGTGTGGTAGGCATACTGCTGTGCCTGCTCGGTGTCGGCGCTATCTATGTTGGCATAAAGTTCTATAACGGAATGAAAATAGATTTCAGCACCAAGGACAACGTTCCGCAGGAGGACACACACGTCCCCACAACAGCAAAGATACAGAACAAGGTCAAAACAACTATTCCCGATTTCAGCGGAAACGGCGAAAAGGAGATAGTCGAGTGGACAATGGTCTATGAGGTCGACGGAGAAAAGTATAAGCAGACTATTCCCGACGACGGCTACGAAAAGGGTCAGATAATCGACATCAAGTATGAGCCGAGCGACCCGAACGACTATTATCTCTACGATAAGCAGGCTGAGCAGGAAAGGCTCGAGGCTGAGATGCGAGGCGAATCGCCCGACGAACAGCCGCCCGAAAAGGACAAGCGTGGCCTTGGCGCAGTTGTGCTCGGTCTTATCTTTATCGGCATCGGCGTAATGCTGATGATCGGCTGATGCGTTGACAAATACAGCATGATGTTGTATAATTAAAAGGTCGCAAAACAATGGATATTGTTTAATAATAGGGCATATGCCCGAATCAATAGAAAAGGAGTTTTTTACAATGAAAAAGTCAGTAAGAAAGGCTATCATCGCCGGCAACTGGAAAATGAACAAGACAAGACCCGAGGCTAAAGAGCTTCTCGAGGCTATCAAGCCTCTGGTTGCTAACGCAGAGGGCAAGGTAGAGGTGATCGCTTGCGTGCCTTTCACAAACCTTGAAACAGCTATCAATGCAACAGCAGGTTCTAACGTTAAGATCGGCGCTGAGAACTGCCACTTTGAAAAGAGCGGCGCTTTCACAGGCGAGATCTCCGCTGATATGCTCGCAGAGATGGGCGTTGAGTACGTTGTACTCGGTCACTCCGAGAGAAGACAGTATTTTGGTGAAACAGACGAGACCGTAAACAAGAGAACAAAGGCTGCTCTCAAGGCAGGCCTCAAGCCTATCGTTTGCGTTGGCGAGCTC
>CAMYUO010000264.1 GCA_947302065.1 uncultured Clostridia bacterium
TGAGCTGCTCATTCGGGTCTTTTATCCTTTTCACCGCAGCGTTGTATTTTTCTCTGCCCTTGTTTGACAGCTTCAGCTCAACGCCCAGCTGCACACCGCCCGATGTCTTTGCATCTTTGCTTACATACGCATCATAAAATGCTTCGCTGTCCAGCACGACCTCGCCGTCTGCCTTGTCGCCCTTTTTCAGCTCGACCTTGTTCGGCGCAGCGACAAACTCCAGAAACTGCGGCGATAATTCCGATTTGTTGTTGAAATATATCGTCACCGTCTTTGCGCCGTGGTCTGTCTGCGTCTGGTGTGTGATGCTCGGGTGGTCGTCGTTTTTGTCCGCAAAGCATCTTTCAAGTCGCTGCTCGAGCTGCTTTGATACCTCGGTCAGCTCTTTTTCACTTTTTGTTCCGTCAACTTGAAAAACTATGTGGCTGTCGTATTTGCTCGTGTCAAATTCCATTTCGTAAAGCTGGCTCTCCGACGGTCCTCTGCTCGAATCGTCACAGCCTGCAAAAAGCGCCGCAGCGCACAGCAGTATGCATAATATCCTTTTCATTTCAGTCTCCCTTTCTTTCTTATTGTGCTGCTATCTCTTTTATCTGTTTTGCCATCATCGCAGGCGAGAGCGCACCGTCTATCGTGAACTGCGAGTGCGCCTGATAAAGCGGTCTGCGCTGTTCAAATCTGTCTTTGAGCTGCTGCTTGATCGAGTTGTATGCGATAGGTCTGTGCGGGTCGTCCTTTATGCGCTCATAGCAGGTCTCAAAATCCGTGTCTATGAATATCACAACGCCTGCCGCCTGCGCAGCCTCGGCGTTTTCCTCACGCAAAAGCGCACCGCCGCCCGTTGCGACCACAGCGCCCTTGCCGTCAAAGTCCTTTATTGCCTTTGTCTCGCAGTCACGGAAAAACTCCTCGCCTTTTTTGCTGAATATCACAGGTATGCTCATTTCCTGCTGCTGCTCGATGAACTCGTCAAGGTCAACGAACTGCACCCCGAGCATCCCCGCTGCGACTTTTCCGACTGTCGATTTTCCGCAGCCCATAAATCCGCACAAAAACACGGTCTTTGTCATTTGAAATCCCTCTCAACTCTTTCGTACATCTCGTCGATGATAGCCTGTACATCTTCATCGGCGTAGCTGTCGCCGTCCCATATCTCATGCGCCGAAACAGCCTGCCATACGAGCATTGCCATTCCGCCGACTGCGGTCTTGCCGAGCGCCTTTGCCTTCTGGATAAGAAGCGTCTCCTTGGGGTTGTATATCGCATCGAACACGAAATCCGCCCTTGCGATGACATCGTCGCCAACAGCGCAGGCATCGCACTTGGGGTACATTCCCACAGGCGTCGCATTTATCAGCGTGTCAAAATGCTCATCAGGGATAGCGTCAAAACCGACTATGCGCACGTCAGCATCGGGCACTTTTTCAAGTATGTCCGCTCTGACCTTTTCAGCCTGCGGCTTGAAATCCTCAAGCACAGCCATCGTCAGCTTTCCGCCTGCAAGCGCAGTTTCAATTGCCATCATTCTGCCCACGCCGCCTGCACCGAGCAGGAGAGTGCTGCCCGAAAGCTTTCCGCCGCTGCTTTTCACAGAGCGCAGAAAACCGTCGCAGTCTGTGTTGTAGCCGACCGAAACGCCGCATTTGTTGTCCACGCAGTTGACTGCTCCGTAGCGCTGTGCCGAATCATCGAGCTTGTCCAGCTGTGCGATTATCGCAGGCTTGTGCGGTATCGTCACGTTGTATCCTGCAAGCTCACGCAGCTGCGTTTTCTTTGCATCGAGCTCGCTCGGGTCTATCTCTAAAAGCTCATAGGAAAACTCCCTGCCTTTGAGTTCAAAAAGTCTTTTGTGTATCGGCGGAGACAGCGTGTGTCCCAGCTTGTCGCCGATAAGTGCATATTTTCTTGACATCGCAGTTTACACCTCTATCGTTATTTTTCTGCCGCTCGGCGTGTATTGTGTCATCTTCACGCCTGCCAGCTCGAACATTTTCATGCTCGCCTTGACACCGTCCGTGCCTGCGTATTTGTTCTCGCAGAATATCACCTCGCTGATGCCGCTTTGTATTATCGCCTTTGCGCACTCGTTGCACGGGAAAAGCGAAACATAAAGTTTAGCGCCTTTCAGAGAGGTCTGTCCACGGTTGAGGATAGCGTTGAGTTCTGCGTGGCAGACGTAGGCGTACTTTGTGCCGAGCATATCGCCGTCACGCTCCCACGGCATCTCGTCGTCGTTGCAGCCAGCAGGCATGCCGTTGTAGCCGACAGAGAGTATCTTGTTGTCCTGTGAGACGATGCAGGCACCGACCTGTGTGTTGGGGTCTTTGCTGCGCTGTGCCGCAAGCAGCGACACACCCATGAAATACTCGTCCCAGCTGATGTAGTCATTTCTTTTCATAACGCTCCTCCTCACGAACAATTTTGCTGCTGACAAAGTCATATGTTATCGTCGGCGAAGCCGACACATTTTCTATTCACTATTCGTTATTCACTCTTCATTATTCACTGATTTATGCAGAAACAGTTATCCCGCATAATATCTCTTACCAGTCGCAGGTGTACCCCGGCTTTTTGTAAAGGTCTTTTTCATCTGGCACTATCTGCGTGTCCCATACGTCTTTCTTCCAGTTCTCTTTCTCGACCTCTTTTATCGCCACCGAAACGCTCGAGGTTTTTACCCCGAGTGCCTCTGCGGCAGCCTGTGCGACCTTCTCGGCGCAGAGCGTTTTCTGTTCTTCGCTCCTGCCCGGGAAGCATTTTATTTCAATGTGCGGCATAGTATCTACCTCGCTTATTCTGCTGCAAACGCCTTTTCCAGCGTTTCAGCATTCTCAATGTTCACAGCGTTCACGCCGTCGAGTGTTTTCTTTACAAGTCCTGTCAGCACCTTGCCAGGTCCCAGCTCGATGTAATCGGTGTAGCCTGCCTGCTGCATCTGCGTCAGCTCGCTTGTGAACTTAACGGGCGAAACAATGTGCTTTGCGAGCATCTCGGGCATCGCCGTGAAATCGGTCAGCTTTTCACCGAGCACGTTGGAGTAGAACTCCTTGTCTGCGGTCTTGAACTCTATGCCCTTTGCAAACTCGCCAAGCTCGTCGGCTGCCGACTGCATAAGCTTTGAGTGGAATGCGCTCGAAACGTTGAGCTTAACGACCTTTACACGTTTTGCAGTGCTTGTCTCGCTTATCAGCTTGCCTGCTGCCTCAGCCGCAGCGCTTTCGCCTGCGATGACCGTCTGAACAGGGGAGTTGTAGTTTACGGGAACAACGTATCCTTCGGTGTCCCCGCAAGCCTTTTCTATCTCCTCGGGAGTCGGTCCGATTATTGCATACATCGCACCGTCATTTTCATCGGCAGCTTTCTGCATTGCCGCTGCCCTTGCCTTGATGAGCGCAAAACCGTCTGCTGCGCTGACAACGCCCGATGCGACCATAGCCGCATATTCGCCCAGCGAGTGACCTGCCACGCCGTCAAATTCCAAGCCCTTTTCCTTTGCACATTCAAGTGCCATCAGCGAGCAGAGCATGATAGCAGGCTGCGAGTTCGCAGTCTTGTTAAGCTCCTCCTCGGGACCTTCAAACATCACCTTGCAGATATCATATCCGAGCACCTCACAGGCGGTCTTTGCAACAGCCCTTGCAGCCTCGCTGCCCTCGTAAAGCTCCTTGCCCATACCCACATACTGTGAGCCCTGACCCGAAAATAACAATA
>CAMYUO010000265.1 GCA_947302065.1 uncultured Clostridia bacterium
TAACTGCGCCGACACGGTACTTTTTCTTTTCGTACTCTATTATCTCCGCAGCGGTGATGATCCTTGAGTCTGCGATGTTGTAAACGCCCTCGTATCTGCCCTCGGGGATACTGATGATGCCGTTGATGAAATCAACAAGGTTATACAGATTGCAGAAAGAATAGCCGTATTCACCGTCTTTATAGATATACGCAACGTTCTCCTTGGGATCGAATATCCTCTGGTGGAGATTGTCGGTGAACTCTGCGGTGTAGATAGGTGCTACTCTTGCGATAACGGGAACGGTCCTCGACTTCTTGGTCGCTTTCAAAAGCGCCTTTTCGCTGTCGAGCTTCATATTGGTATAGTTTGAAACGCCCTTTTCCGGACAGGTCTCTCTGATCGGGTCTCTGCCTTTCTGTATGCCGTAGACCTGAGTTGTGGAAATGATGACAATGCTGGTACAGCCGGCTTTGACAGCCATATCATAGAGATATTTGTCAGTGACCTTGCTCGTTTTCATCTCTTTATCCGAAATGAATGCGCCGAGGTCATTATCTGCGGTGTTTGCAAGATGCACAAGGACATCTATGCCGTTTTGTGCAAACATAGTCTGCAATGCAGCCTTGTTCGTAATATCTGTCTGTGTGAAGATGAAATTCGGATCTACACCTTCAAGGTCGCTGGGTTTGCTGTCTGTACCGATAACTTTGTGTTTCTTGCTCAGCAGGCTTGCAACGACGATCTTGCCTATCATGCCGCTGGCTCCGGTAACTAATATCGTTGACATAGTTGTCACTCCTTTCTAAGCGATTTGTAAATAAACCGCATAACTACATAGTTATTATATCACAATCCTGCCCATTTGAAAAGGTTTTTGACAGTTTTTTTGAAAAGTTTAGAATTAGTAAATAAATTCACTTGCAGATTTTTGTGAAATATGTTAAAATTGATTACACAGCAAAAGACAATTATTTATATATTTGTACAGAACAATTGTTTTAACATAATTATCTGCACGATTGATTAATGACAGGTTTACACAATCGTAATTTATAGGAGAGCGAAATGAACACTATCAAGGACAACACATTTGAATTTTCTGACGATAATAAGCGCTATCACACATATAACTACTACCTGAAAAAGCGCTTCGGCAAAAAGGTGATGAAGATACCTCTGAACGTCGACCTCGGGTGTCCCAACCGTGACGGCACAAAGGGCATCGGCGGGTGTAAGTTCTGCTCGGCGAAGCTCAGCGGTGAGTTTGCGGGCGACCCCTGCGACGATATCCGCACACAGTTTGAAAGCATAAAAACAATGATGAACAACAAGTGGGCGGACGGGCTGTATATCCCGTATTTTCAGGCAGGGTCGAACACCTATGCGCCTGTGGAGCGCCTGCGGCAGATGTATGAAACGGCGCTGTCGATAGAAAACTGCGTGGGGATGAGCATTGCGACAAGGGCGGACTGCATAGATGACGAAAAAGCCGCACTGCTCGGCGAGCTTGCAAAGCAGACATATCTCACCGTCGAGCTCGGTCTGCAAACGGTGCACGACAGCACAGCGCTTGCGATGAACAGGTGTCACACATTTGCGGATTTCCTCAAAGGGTATGAGCTTCTGCGCAAAAACGGCGTGAACGTCTGCGTGCATATCATCGACGGACTGCCGGGCGAAACGCACGAAATGATGCTTGAAACGGCAAGGGAGCTTGCAAAGCTCGACCTGCATATCGTCAAGATACATCTTCTGCACGTTCTGAAAAACACCGAGCTTGCGGCGATGTATGAGCGGGGCGAGTTTGAGACGCTGACGATGCAGGAGTATGTGGATATCGTCTGTGACCAGCTCGAAGTGCTGCCGAAGCAGTTCGTCATCGGGCGTGTGACGGGCGACGGAGCGAGGGACGAGCTTGTGGCGCCAATGTGGAGCCTGAAGAAATTCTGCGTGATGAACGAGATAGACAAAGAGCTCGGCAGAAGAAACTCTTATCAGGGCATCAGATACGCAAAGTGAATTGACACTTAACACAAGTAGTGATATAATGAAACAAGAAAGGCGGCGAACGTTAACAGGCGTCGTCAAAAGGCTGTCAATCCCCCTTTCCGCAGGGGGATTGAGGATAAATAGACAAGCACATTACAAGGGGCACGCCCTCTCTTGCAGGGCGTCCCCTCTTTCAAAACAGTCCGCCGGACTGTTTTGAAATTCACCCCTTGCCGATCGCCTGACGTAAGGGAGTTTCGCCGTCTGCGGACGGCGACAAGGGCGCTGCCCTTGACCTGCCACCTTTTTTTACGAGAAAAAGGTGGACGAAAAAACCTGTTATTATTTGCTTTGAAAGGGAGCGTTTATAATGCAAAAGGCAATGAACATTTCTTATGAGATAGGAAAGAAACTTTATCTCAACATCACAAACAAATGCCCGTGCAACTGCACGTTCTGCATCCGCAACAACGGCGACGGCGCATACGGCTCCGACCCGCTGTGGCTGGAGCATCAGCCGACCATCGACGAGGTCATCGCAAACTTAAAGACCCGTGACCTTGACAGCTACGAGGAGATAATCTTCTGTGGTTACGGCGAGCCGACCTGCGAGCTGGAGATTCTCAAGACGACTGCGGCTTATATCAGAAGCGTGTCAAAAACACCTCTGCGACTCAACACCAACGGTCTGGGCAATCTCATCAACAAGCGTGACATAGCCTCGGAGTTCGAGGGCTTGCTCGACACCGTCTCCGTCAGCCTTAACGCATCTGACGCAGAAGCTTACGACAAAGTCACCCGCCCGTCGTTCAAGGGCGTGAACTGCTTTGAGGAGATGCTGACGTTTGCAAAGCGTGTCAAGCTGTTCGTGCCGAACACGATGCTGACGGTCGTTGACGTTATCGGACAGGAAGAGATAGCTAAATCTCAGGCTATCGCCGACAGCGTGGGCATACAGCTCAGAGTGCGTGAATACGAGGAATGACAAATGCAGATAGAATACAGAAAACTGACCGAAAAAGAGCTTGATGTTTTTATCCAGATGCGCATAGCCCAGCTGCGTGAGGAGGGCGCAAAGGAAGATATCGACCTTGTGCCTGCGCTGAAAGACTACTACACACGGCATATGGCAGACGTAACTTTTGTTTCGTGGCTTGCGCTTGACGGCGAAAAGATAATCGGCACAAGCGGAATGTCTATTGTGGAAAAGCCGCCTTACTTCGGCTGCCCGAGCGGAAAGATAGGGCTTTTGTCGAGTATGTTCACCGATGGTGCATACAGGCGCAGAGGCATCGCAAAGACGCTGCTTTCAAAGGTCGTTGACGAGGCAAGGCAGCGAGGCTGCGGCATGGTGCAGATAACCGCATCGGATATGGGTGTGCTGCTTTATACTGATTTCGGGTTTGTAAAGAACAACAATTTTATGCAATACAAGCTATGAGAAAATAAGCCGATTGTGTACGGGTTTTCATATTCAAGCCGACCTTTTGCGGTCGTCTTGAGGCAGGCGACGTTACCACAGGGTAAGGGAAAGCCCTCTCTTACAGGGCGCAGCACGGCATAGCCGTGGTGACCCTCATGCCAAAACAGTCCACCGGACTGTTTTGAAATTCACCCTTTTCCGTGCGCCTGACGGTAAAAGATTTCGCTGTCTGCGGACAGCGACAAGGGCGCTGCCCTTGACCCGCCAGCCTTTTT
>CAMYUO010000266.1 GCA_947302065.1 uncultured Clostridia bacterium
GCAGCTTGTTCCTATGAAGCAGCAGGGTGTGCAGCAGGTGATCGTGCAGCTTGCAAAGGCGCTTTATGTGCTGCATTCGCTCGGCATAGTCCACCGTGATGTCAAGGAGGATAACGTTATCCTGACCGAAAACGGGATCGTGAAGCTGACTGACTTTGATATATCTAAAATTTACACACAAGGCAAAAGTCGTGATACCGTGCTGCTTGGTACAGCGGCTTATGCTCCGCCCGAACAGTTCGGACTTGCGCAGACCGACAGCAGAAGCGATATTTACGCTCTTGGAATTCTTGCAAATAAGCTTGTCACAGGCGAGCACCTCTCGGTGAAGCTGTATACCAAAGGCAGGCTTGGCAGGTTTATAGTTAAGGCTACAAATATAAGCCCCGATAAGCGTTTTGGCTCAGCAGGCGAGGTGCTTTCACACTTTGGTTAGAAATAATAATTATGCTGACAGCATAAGACAAAAAGATCCTCCTATGGTATAATGACCGTAGGAGGATCTTTTACATTTTGTCGATATTCTCCGCTAAAATTTTGATCGTGCTGAGGAATTTGTCCACCTGCTGTGGTGAATGGTTTTTAAGCTCTGCCGAAATGCTTTGCAGAACATTTGCATCACTGTTCTGGTCTTTGGCATCAAGCAGAAGATAATCAAGGCTTATTTCCAGCACGGTCGAAATGCTTATGGCAGTGTTAAGGGAAAGCTGCCGTGAGCCACGCTCGATATGTCCAATATAAGAGGGGGATATTCCGCACAGGTCAGCAAGCTGCTCCTGACTCATTCCCAGCTTAGCCCTGCGGCTGCGTATCTTGTCGCCAATGGAGTTATAATCGGGGGTTATCCTGCCGTCGTTCATTTGCATCACCATTTTTATTATACATTGTGCACAAATATTTTGTAAATATACTGTTTGTCACAATATTGACAATCAGTATATTTGATGATATAATAAATTTGTTGAAAGAATACAACAAAATAAAAAGGAGGTCGTTTTTATGAAAAAGAAGATGTTATCGGGAATTATGGCGACTCTTATGATGCTGAGCGTTGGCAGTGGCTGTTCAGATACACTTGATTCATCTACGTTAGCTGAATATGATAAGGACAGCAAGCACATGGCAGAGATAAAAGAAGCTCAGGAGCAGGCTCAGAGTGCCATGGATGTTCTGGTAAAAGGAAACAAGACCGATCAGGAGAGCAGCGAAACTAATGCGGAACCTTCAAAGGAAGATCTGAATGAACTTGGCAAAATTGTCGAAAAAAATGCATATGCTTTCTATTGTGATACTGTTGTTGATAACGTTAGGTTTCCGTCGGATCAGCCTCTGCCTATCGAGATCGGAAAAATCGATGCTACAGAAGAGCATATTAAAAAATTGCAGGAAAACATTGCAAAAGAAGCATCAGACAAGTATAAGGGCTATGTGGTAACTATTGCAATAAACCGAAAAGACTCGGAATTGCTTGTTTATGTATCCATCTCTAAGAAAGTAGGTTCTGAACCACTCTATACAAATATTACACCTGAGGAGGATATATAGAAAGCATGAAATAAGGAGGAATTTATATGGCATATTGCAGAAAATGCAGAACCCACATCCCCGATGGCACAATGATTTGTCCTCACTGCGAAGCACCGCAGCAGGAACAGACTGCTTATCTAGGCAGCAGTACAAGCAGTGCAGGTCAAAGCAGTGACGGTGCTGCATCATCGACATTTCTCATCATTATGTCGATACTTCTTATCATCCTGGGACTTTTAGGTTTGCCTGTTGCACCTAAAGGACTTCTCCTTTCCGCTCCTTGTTTTTTAGGTGCTGCCGCAATGATAGCATCGCTTGTCAAGAGAAAAAAGGCTCAACAGCAAATGGTTGAGAATATGTCCAGAGCGGCAGCTAATAATTCCGCCCCGGTAACGCAGACAGCAGCACCAGCAAAAAAGAGCAATGCACAGGCTATAATCGGTGTTATCGCAGTGGTCATTCTTGCTCTTGGATTTGCATCTTATTACTTCAACATATTCGGACCAAAGGGTGAGGAATTGGCGATCAAATGCTATAATGATTATACACAACAAGTAATTGAGTCCAAAAAGAACAGTTCTGCTTCGTACAGCTATTCGTCACCGAAAGTGCTGAGCAGAACAAATAATGTATATTATATATACTCGGTGCTTACCTCGAAAATGTACGGTGTAACGGGAAAAACAGGCGGGATAACGGTACTGCGGATAGACAGTGAAGCAAGACAGCGTTATACTATTCTTCAAGAGATTCCGATAAGTACAGACTATGACGGGCAAGAGCCTTCCCAAGAACAGATCCAAAAAGGTCTTGATTTAGCAAAAATGATTTGGGACAGTAAAGCTGCTAATGGATAAAAACAACATGATTGAGGAGGTCATTTATAATGAAAAAGAGGTTATTTTCTGGAGTTATGGCATTGTTAATGCTGTTGAGCGTAGGTTGCGGTGATTCGTCGTCAACAAGCGGCGATTCAAAAGCAGACTACAGTACTTCCAGCCAAGAAAGCGGCGGAAGTCAGGCAGAGCTTTCACAAGATGAGCTGAACGAACTTGCCAAAACAGTCAATCATTCTGCACATAACTACACTGCGGATATTATTGCCGATGGCGATGCAGCTCCGACAAACGATGTAGTTTTTGAAATCGGAAAAACTGATTCCAAGGACGAGCATATCAAAAGAATGCAAGAAGAGTTAGTAAAAAATATATCAGACAAGCATAAGGGATATTGGGCGAAAATTACATTTACATGGTCTGCGAAATACAGCGTCGTGGATATTTGTGTAAATATCTCAAAAAGCCAGGATTCTGATTCTCTCGTGAAGTATAATAGAACTTATGATGATCGCTCATAACACAAAGCCGATACCTACTGTTTTCAGTAAGTATCGGCTTAACTTTGTCCGTATTATTTTGTGCGGGATATAATTGTCATCTTATCGCCGCAAAGCCCTTGTCAATATCAGCGATTATATCGTCTACATTTTCAAGACCTACCGAGAATCTTACCAGACCTCCGTCGATGCCTGCCGCAGCGAGCTGTTCGTCGGTAAGCTGGCGGTGTGTAGCTGAAGCCGGGTGGAGCACGCAGGTGCGGATATCTGCCACGTGTACCTCGTTAGAAGCAAGTTCCAGAGCGTCCATAAACTTAACGGCTGCATCTCTTCCGCCCTTGATAGAAATTGAAATAACGCCGCTTGTGCCCTTAGGCATATACTTTTTACCGAGCTCGTAATACTTGTCACCTTCAAGTCCCGGGTAGTTCACGCTCTCGCAGAATCCGGAATCCTTGAAATACTTTGCAACTTTAAGAGCGTTCTCGCAGTATCTGTCCATTCTCACAGCAAGAGTTTCAAGACCCAGATTAAGCAGGAAAGAGGAGTGACCTGCGGGGTAGCAGCCGAAATCTCTCATCAGCTGCATTCTTGCCTTTACGATGTATGCAGCGTTTCCGTAAAGCTTTGTATAGACAGTTCCGTGGTAGCTCTCGTCAGGCTCGGTGAACTCGGGGAACTTTCCGTTTGTCCAGTCAAACTTGCCCGAATCTACGATAACTCCGCCGCCCTGTACTGCGTGACCGTCCATGTACTTTGTGGTAGAGTGGATAACTATGTCAGCGCCCCACTCGATCGGACGGCA
>CAMYUO010000267.1 GCA_947302065.1 uncultured Clostridia bacterium
AGCGGAAAAATAGATTTCGCACTCAGCGAAGAATAATGCCGCTCATAAGGCAGGACCCCGTGTTCTGCCTTTTAAAATTACTCGGTTGTTTTGTCTAATTAGTATATTTGTCCGCCCTGTTTTTATCAAAAATGCTAAAAAATCAAATTCCCCTTGTAATGTACGGACAAATGTGGTACAATAAATTGAATATATCCAGTATATATTTGACTTTGAAAATCACGCATAAAAGGAGAAAAACAATATGAACTACGGATATTTCGATCTTGAGAATAAGGAGTATGTCATCACCAGACCGGATACACCGGCTGCATGGGCAAACTATCTCGGCTCACCGGAGTACGGCGCTATCGTTTCAAACAACGGTTTCGGCTACAGCTTCGTAAAGAGCGGCGCAAACGGAAGAATATCAAGATTCCGCTTCAATTCGAGCATCGGTCTGCCGGGCAGATTCGTTTATGTTCGTGACAACGAGACGAACGATTACTGGTCATGCACATGGCAGCCTGTCGGCAAGAGCCTTGATGACTACAAGTGCGAGTGCCATCACGGTACTGCATATACTACCGTAAAGTCCGAGTATTCGGGCATCAAGTCGGAGATAACATATTATGTTCCTCTGAACAAGACATACGAGGTATGGAGAACAAAGCTGACCAACACATCAGGCAAGGACAGAAAGCTTTCCACATTCGGATTTATCGAGTTCACAAATGAGAATAACTATGAGCAGGATCAGGTAAACCTGCAGTACACCCTGTTCATCACAAGAACGTCGTTTGAGGGCAACATGATAGTTGAGCATATCAACGAGGACGACGGCAAGAACGAAAAGGGCTACAACGGACAGGAAAGATTCTTCGGACTCGCAGGTCAGAAGGTAAGCCATTACAACGGCAGCCTTGAAAGCTTCATCGGTCCTTACAGAGACTACGGCAACCCGATAGCTGTCGAGAGAGGAAACTGCGATGACGGTCTGAACTTCAACAGCAACTGCTGCGGTGCTCTGCAGTCAGACATCGTTCTTAAAGACGGCGAGACAGCAGAGCTTATCTATGTTCTCGGTCAGAAAACTCCCGATGTTGCTCAGGAAATAATGGCAGAGTATGAGAACAAGGGCAGAGTAGATGCCGAGCTTAAAGAGCTTGTTGATTACTGGCACGGTCAGCTCGACAATTTCCAGGTAAAGACTCCGTCTGACGAGTTCAACAACATGGTGAACGTATGGAACGCTTACCAGTGCTTTATCACATTCATCTGGTCAAGAGCAGCATCGTTCATCTACTGCGGTCTGCGCAACGGCTACGGTTACCGTGATACCGTTCAGGATATACAGGGTATTATCCACATCAATCCTGAGCTTGCCGCTGAAAAAATAAGATTCATGCTCTCTGCACAGGTGGACAACGGCGGCGGACTTCCGCTCGTTAAGTTCGACCACAAAGCAGGCTTTGAGAACTGCCCTGATGAGAACGACCCGAACAGCGAGTACGCTCAGCAGACAGGTCACCCGTCTTACAGAGCCGATGATGCTCTGTGGCTGTTCCCGACGGTGCTCAAATATATCGGTGAGAGCGGAAACAAGGCGTTCCTCGACGAAGTCATCGTTTATGCAAACGGCGGCGAGGATACCGTTTACGACCACCTTAAAAATGCTATCAGATTCTCAATGGAAAGACTCGGCTCGCATCATATGCCTGCAGGTCTGCACGCCGACTGGAACGACTGTCTGCGTCTGGGCGCACAGGGCGAGTCCACATTCGTTGCATTCCAGCTTTACTATGCAATGAACGTTATGCGTGATATGGCTAACGATAAGGGCGACAGCGAGTATATCGCCTACCTCGATAAGGTTCAGGCAGAGCTTTCAAAGGCTCTCGAGGATTGCTGGGACGAGGACAGATTCATCAGAGGCATCAGAGACAACGGTGTTGTTGTCGGCGCAAAGAAAGACCCCGAGGCAAATATGTGGCTCAACCCGCAGTCATGGTCTGTTATCTCGGGCTTTGCATCAAAACAGCAGGCTGAGACCGCAATGGAAAGCGTTCACGAGATACTCAACACTCCTTACGGCGTAAAGCTCATGGAGCCACCTTACAAAGACCATTGGTTCGACGGTGCGCTGATGCACATATTCAATGCGGATACCAAGGAAAACGGCGGTATCTTCTCACAGCCGCAGGGCTGGGCTATCCTTGCAGAGTCTCTGCTCGGTCACGGTGACAGGGCGTTTGAATACTTTATGGAGTCTGCACCTGCAAGCATGAACGACAAGGCTGAAATAAGAGTTATGGAGCCTTATGTTCACGGTCAGTTCACCGAGGCAACACGTTCACCTTTCGCAGGAAGAGCACACGTTCACTGGCTGACAGGAACAGGCTCAACTGTAATGGTAGGCTGCGTTGAGGGTATCTGCGGTATGCGCCCGAACGCTGAGGGACTTGTTATTGACTTCACTATCGAGAAGAACTTCAGAGGCAAGCATATCTCTATTGACATCAAGAACCCGAGCCACGTTCAGAGCGGCGTAAAGGAAATGACCGTCAACGGCGAACAGGTACAGGGCAATTTCCTGCCTGCAAGCAAGCTGACAGACGTTACAAAGGTAGAGATAGTTCTCGGATAAGACTTACAAAAAGAGGGTGTGAAAGCACTCTCTTTTTTTGCGTTCATATTTTATTTACAAAATAAAATGCACGGAAACGGCTTTCTGAAACGTATACAGTATAGAAGGGCAAAAGCCCGGAGGGGAGGTCAGAAGAATGGAGAAAGATGTGGTACAGCAGTATTATGCGCAGTACGCCGATACCGTTATGCGTGCGGCGTGGCATTTCACGGGCGGCAGCGCTCACACGGCGCAGGACTGCGCACAGGAGGCTTTTCTGCGGCTGATGCAGCAGGAGCCGATGCCCGACAGCAAGGTGCTGCCATGGCTTTTGTGCACGGCGGTCAACCTTGCAAAAGATTCGTGCAGGCGCTGTGACAGGAGCAGGACAGTGCCGCTTGATGAGGCTGAGGAGATGCCGATAAACGATGCGGATATGCTCACCGAGCGTGCGGCAAAGCGTGCAATGCTGTCGCTGTCGGAAAAGTACCGCTTGCCGCTGTTTTTGCATCTTGCGCAGGGCTACACCGTCGGGCAGACCGCAAAGCTCATCGGCAAAGGAGAAAACACAACAAGCTCGCTGATAAGGCGGGGAAAGAAACTGTTTCAGAAAGCATACGAAAAGGAGTGTGTGTAGAATGAAGGAAAAGAGAGATGCGCAGCAGGCTTACAAAAGCGCAATGGAAAAAATGAAAATGCCTGCACAGCTCGACTGCGACACGCAGATAATGTCAAGCGGTACGGGCAGGATAAAGATGAAGAGCAGGGTGCTGGCTTGCACGGCAGCAGCGGCAGTGCTGGCGGTGTGCGTGGGATTCGGCATTTATGCATTGAGCAAAAATGATATATCCACATCTTCATCCGCAAAGGACAGCTCGTCACTTTCGCAGAGCAGTCAGAACCTTGATGTCACGAACTATGAGAACTCGGTGAACATCACTGCCGACAAGGTCGTTTGCTCACAGCACGGAATGTATATGCGCCTTACAGTGACCGCTGCGAACGACACAGGAAAGTCGCTTATCGGAAAGTGTTTCGAGACTAAAGATATCAATAACA
>CAMYUO010000268.1 GCA_947302065.1 uncultured Clostridia bacterium
TGTAAGAGCCGTTCCGCACGATGCCACAGCGTTTTCAAATCCTGCCTGATGCAGTGATATAACATCAAGGTTTCCCTCGCAGAGTATCATCTGCCTGTCCTTGACCGATGCGTTCTTTGCAAAGTTCAGCGAGAACAGGAACCTGTCCTTGCTGTATACCGCCGTGTCCTTGGAGTTCAGATATTTGCGCTTGTCATCGGGCGAAAGCGCTCGTCCGCCGAACCCGACGATGTGTCCCGTCAGGTCGATGAAAGGGAACATCGCCCTGTTGACAAAGAAATCGAAAGTCCGCTTTGAGTTGTTCGCCGAGTGTGATATCAGCGATGCATCTTCAAGCTCTTTTTCCGTGTACCCGAGCGTCAGCATGTGCGTTTTCAGTGCGCTCCAGCTGTTCGGCGCAAATCCCATGCCGTATTTCTTTATCGTCTCTATGCTCAGCTTTCGCTTGTTTATCAGATAATCAAGACAAGCCTTGCCCGCTTCGGTCTTGAGCTGTGAGTAAAAGAATCGGGCAGCCGCCTTGTTCATTTCGTAGAATCTTTTTTTGTCTACCGTGTTCTGCCGTGTAAAATTGCTTGTCTCGGGCAAAGGCACATTGCCTCGCTCTGCGAGCATCTTCACCGCTTCCCAGTAGTCAAGGTTGTGATATTTCATCACGAACGTGATAACATCACCGCCTGCACCGCACCCGAAACAGTGGAAGAACTCTTTGTCAGGGTGAATGTGGCAGGACGGGGTCTTTTCATTGTGGAACGGGCAAAGGCAAATGTAATCTCTGCCCGTGCGCTTGAGCGACACATAACTGCCCATTACCTCTTCAATGGGGTTTGCCGCCTTTAGCCTGTCTATAAATTCCTGCGGCAGAGCCATCTGCTTTCCCTCCTTTCAGAATTAGTTTTTTGCTGGGTAACTGAGGATATTCTCTTGGAAAAGATTTTTCTCTCAAATCCTCTTTTTAGACTCTTACACATTTTCGGCGGTCGGGAGTGAAACTCCCGATTGTCGAAAATATATAAAAGGTTTAGGAAGGGGGTGTGGGGGAGAACCCTTCTCCAAAAGGGTGTCCCCCACTTACCCTCAATACTGCGTCCAGCTCTTCGGGATAAACAAGTCCTTGAACGCCTTTACAGCGTAGCCGTCAGTCATTCCTGCAATGTAATCGCACACTGCCGTGTCCGCACCGAACTTGTATGCACCGTTGAGATACTCCGCAGGCAGAGCCTCTATGTGCAGAACATAGTATTGATACAAATACGCTATCATGTCCTGCGCACGTGTCTCCTCCGACTTGCATTTCGGGTTTGTGTAAACATAATCAAACATGAACCTGTGCAGCGAATCGTATGCCTCACGCACACGCTCGTCCATGCGGACGTTTTCCGCACCGCCGTTTATGACCGATGTTATCAGAGTCGTTATCCTCTCCGACTTTGAGTGCCCGAGCACCTCGGTTATGCTGTCGGGGATATCGCTTTCCTCGTGCATCAGCGTACCGCTGTCGCGGATTTCGCTGATGATGCCTGCCCTCACCGAGTCGTCTATGTCATGGTTTATGTATGCGATAACGTCTGCAAAACGCACCACCTGACCCTCTTTCGTCTCAGCGGTCTGATTGGTGTGCTTTAAAATGCCGTCTCTCACCTCATACGTCAGGTTAAGTCCCTCACCATTGTTTTCCAGATGTTCAACAACACGCAGACTCTGCTCGTAGTGGTGGAAACCGTGCGGATTCAGCTCGTTGAGCATTCGCTCTCCTGCGTGCCCGAACGGTGTGTGCCCGAGGTCGTGACCCAGAGCAATAGCCTCCGTCAGATCCTCGTTCAGCCTCATCGCCCTCGCCATAGTCCTCGCTATCTGTGAAACTTCGAGCGTGTGCGTCAGGCGTGTCCTGTAATGATCTCCCGCAGGGGAGAGGAATACCTGTGTCTTGTGTTTGAGCCTGTGAAACGAGTTGCAGTGCAGTATCCTGTCTCTGTCACGCTGGAACTCGGTGCGCAGCTCGCACTGCTCGACAGGTCTTTCACGTCCCTTTGTCTCACTGCTCGGACAGGCAAATTCGCAAAGCGTCTGCTTTTCGAGCGCCTCTGTGTATTCTCTTGGGAGCATGTCCTCACTCCTTTGTATCTATTCCTTCTGCACGCATCCTGATGCCGAGCATCATGCGGAATATCTCATCGTCATCACTGCACGCCTCATAAAGTCGCACTAACCGCCGTTTCCCGACACGCCTGTCAAGCACCGCAAATATCCGCACAAGCAGATTTTCGCTTTCAAGGCTGTCTTCTATGCTCTGGTTGTCAAACTCATCGAATGCAATGTAAAACTGCCGCTGGTCAAATTGCCCGAGCTTTACCGCTGTTTCGTCAATGTATGGGAACTCATACCTGAGCCTGTCCTCATACTTTTCATCTCTCGGGAACTGAGCGATCTTCTCGCTGCTCCATTGTTCACGGTAACTGCCCTCAATTATCTCCTTGCCGTCAAGCAGTATCGCCGCCCGACCCTCGTGATCGGGACACTTGCTGTACGACGTCGCAAAGTAGGTTATGTGCCCTCTGAGCGACTCGGCGAGATATTCTTTTTCAAGCTTGCATCGCATTTTAGACCAGGTGTGCATCATTTCTCCTTTTAGATGTCAGATCGCTTTCGCTACCAAAAGCAAGATGCAAGAATAAATTCCACATCTTAGCTCTATATCGCCATTGTGCATAAATCTACCATTGCCAATTGTTCAAATCGCAGATTATACCGCCTTGCCCTTGACAAACCCGAACATATGTGCTATTCTGAAGAAAACCATAAGAGAACAAACGTTCCTTGCGGACCGTGTTCCCTGCGGTCTCGTTGTCCGGGTGGACAGTGTTGAACGTGCTGTCACCAAAAAGCCTTTGACGGCGAACCGTGCAATAGGGAGCAGTGTGCAAGAAGCAAGAAAAAGGGGTATTACGAGGCTTTCCGACTTTTACTCGCAAACTTGGTGAAAGCCGACCAATTGGCAAAACAAACATAGGAAGGTATTTCCTCAAAGTTATGCCCGGAGCGACACGAAAGCATATTCATCGCAAACTATTTTGCGACGGACAAGCGCACCGCCGCTGCGGTGGTCACCCGCCTTCAGAGCCGACAGCCACAAGACGCTGTCTCAATAAGGGCGATCATGGGCGTGGAAGGTGCCTTATATAAAGCTGCGAAACGACCCTAACCGATATCTTACGATATATATATACTCTATAAAACAGAAAAAACCTTTATTTTTCATAAAGGTTTTTGAAGATTTGTATATTTGCACAATCGTCAGGCGAAATCAGCCTCGAGTTCTGTCTGTTCCGACAACTCTATCTGACCGTTTGAGATATCCGTAATGGTCTTTCTGAACTTGTCACAAAGCTCGCTTTTTACAAGCACCGAAATGTTTACCGTATCTTGAAAATCTTCCTTTTCTTTGACGACATCGAAATCGGGAAGAACATATGAAACTTTGCCGTACATATTGTAATCGCATGAGAACTCAAAGCGTGAGCATTCGTGCATCTCCATTATTTTCGCCGCCGCAACGGCAATTTTGCACGCCTGCGAATACGCACGCACAAGACCGCTCGCACCCAGCAGCACACCGCCGAAATACCTCGTTACCACAACGCAGACATCGGTAAGACCCGA
>CAMYUO010000269.1 GCA_947302065.1 uncultured Clostridia bacterium
CAGCGACAAGGGCGCTGCCCTTGACCCGCCAGCCTTTTTTACGAGAAAAGGCTGGACCGAAAAACCTGTTTTGTCTTTGGCAGGTCTTAATGATTGGGAAAACCATGCACGAAAGGAAACAAGATGAAGATAGTTAATGCTAAGATATACACCTGCGACAAGCAGTTTACGGTGATAGAAAACGGCTTTGTCGAGGCAGAAAACGGTAAGATAACCGCAGTGGGCGAGTGTGCGCCGAACAGCACGGGCGACATTGACGCACAGGGTAAAAGCCTTTTCCCCGGCTTTATTGACAGCCATACGCACCTTGGTCTGACCACGGGCGGTGTTGGCTTTGAGGGCGAGGATCTCAACGAATCGGTCGATGCCTGCACGCCGCAGCTGCGCATTATCGACGGCATAAATCCGCTCGATTTCTCGTTTGAGCTCGCACGCAAGGCAGGCGTTACGGCGGCGGTCGTTTCACCCGGTTCTGCCAACGCAGTCGCAGGGCAGATATACGCCGTTAAGACCGCAGGCAAGCGTGTTGACAAGATGTCGATGGGCTTGGTCGGCATAAAATTCTCACTCGGCGAAAACCCGAAGATGACATACAATGACCGTGACGAAACGCCCGTGACGAGAATGGCTATCGCTGCGGTGATACGTGAGGCGCTTTACAAGGCAAGGCGCTACGGCGAGGACGTTGACAAGGCGCTGAGCGAGGACGGCGACCTGCCCGAATATGACATCAAGAGCGAGGCACTTCTGCCGCTTCTCGACAGAAAGATAAAGGCGCATTTTCACTGCCACAGGGCAGATGATATTTTCACGGCGGTGCGCATAGCAAACGAGTTCTCGCTCGATTATGTGCTCGTTCACTGCACCGACGGTTATCTTATTGCCGACGAGCTGTCAGAGGAGAACTGCACGGCGGTGATAGGCCCTGTTATCTGCGACAGGTGCAAGCCCGAAATGGCATCGCTGTCTCCCGAGAACGCTGCGCTGCTTGCAAAAAGCGGCGTGAAAGTTGCGGTCTGCACCGACCATTCGGAAGTGCCGATAGAGTATCTGCCGCTTTCGGTGGGCATCTGCATGAAAAACGGTCTGCCGTTTGATGATGCACTGCTGAGCGTGACAAGAAATGCCGCCGAGGCAGCAGGCATCGCCGACAGAGTCGGCAGCATAGAGACAGGCAAGGATGCCGACCTCACGCTGTTCGACGGCAACCCGTTTGAAGTGATGAGCAGTCCGTCAATGGTTATGATAAACGGAGAGATAATAGGAGTTTAAATACGATGAGCAAGAAAAAGTTTGCCGCAGATGCGCTGCTGGCAGCTGACATCTCGGTGATATTCGTTTCGGGGATATTTATGTTTATCCTGCTTTCCTGTGAGGCTTTGCCGCTTGCATTCCTATACCTTGCGGTGTCTGCCGCACTGGTCGGGTTTTGCTTTGCCAGCAAAGACCCGTTTGAATGGGTCACAAAGGTCTTGCTGTGTATCCCGTTTTCTGCTCTTGCGTTCGTGTTTTTCTGGAAAACACACTTTGCGGTGAGGGCGGTCAACTGGGTATTTCCCGGTCACGGGAGCGAATCGGGCGCAAGCAGGTCGGCAAGCGGACTGCTGCTGCTCATGTACGGCGCAGCTTGCCTTGTATGTGCGCTCACGGCATTGTCGGCAAGTTCGCCTGAAAACGAAAAAGAGCGCAAGTACATCGGGAAAAAGCAGATAAAGATATGCTCGGTCACCGCAGGCATAGTGGCGGTTATGGTCGTGCTTCTGGCGCTGGTATTTCCGCCGATGTCACAAGTAATAGTTAAAGGGTGAGGCTCAATGGTTTTTACAGGTATAAGCAGAACATTCTCAACAGTAGGCGAGGAGCAATACAAGACTATCGGTGCGTTCTGGGACGAGATGAGCGCAAAGTTCGGTCTTGAAAACCTGCGTGGTCTGGGTTACAACTGGACAAGCACGACTATCGAATATGTCATCGGACTCAAAGAGGGCGCTATTGACGGTGCAGACTGCACAGTGCAGCTGCCCGACGAGGATTGGGTGACTGTCACGGGAAAGACTGCCGAGCTTAGTCAGATGTATAACGAGATCTACCAAGACGGCGCATTGAGATATGAGATAGAGACGTTTGACAACGACGGCAGCTGCGAGGTAAGATATCTGCGGTGAGTATTGGTGAGAGGAAGAAAAGATGATACCAAGGTTTAAATATCACCCCGAGCCGATAAAGACCGGGGCATTTCAGCAGGGCGAGCCAAGGCAGTGTGACTGCTGTGAAAAAATGACGGACATATGGTACGAGAATCCGTTTTTCTCGGCCGAGGATGTGGAGTGTCTTTGTCCGCAGTGTATTGCGAGCGGAAAGGCAGCCGGGAAGTTTGACGGAGAGTTTCAGGACAGCGCGTCGGTGGGCGAGGTGTCAGACCCCGAAAAGCTTGATGAGCTTGTGCACCGCACGCCCGGTTACATCGGCTGGCAGCAGGAATACTGGTACGCTCACTGTGATGATTTTTGCGAATTTGTGGGCTATGTCGGCTGGGACGAGATCGTTGAGATGGGCATTGCGGAGCAGATCGAAAAAAATTACGATCAGCAGATATGCGGATTTGACTTTGATGACATAAAAGAGTGTATGACGAATAACGGCAGTCTGCAAGGGTATCTGTTCAGATGCCTGCACTGCGGCGAATACTTTCTGTACGCAGACTGTGACTAAATAAACAAAAGGATCAATCATAATGGGAATATTATATGTAGTGGGCACGCCGATAGGCAACCTCGGGGATATGACTTACAGGGCAGTCGAAACGCTTGAAAAGGTCGATTTTATCTGCGCCGAGGACACGAGGGTAAGCTCAAAGCTGCTCAACTATTTTGAGATAAAAACTCCGCTTGTGAGCTATCACGAGCACAACGCTGCGCAGGTCGGCAGCGGCATCTGCGACAGGATAGCTGCGGGAGAAAATGCGGCTATCGTGACCGATGCAGGTATGCCCTGCATCTCAGACCCAGGCGAGCTGCTGGTGAAGATGTGCGCAGAGCGAGGCATCAAGGTTGAGGTCGTGCCCGGTCCGAGCGCAGTTATCTCGGGTCTTGCGATAAGCGGACTCGGCACCAAGAATTTTCAGTTCGAGGGCTTTTTGTCGGTGACGAAAAAACAGCGCAGCGAGCATCTTGCGTCGGTCGCAAAATCAACGCATACGCTTATCTTCTATGAAGCACCGCACAAGCTGCAAAACACGCTTGAGGATATGCTGAAGTTTTTCGGCGACAGAAAAATATCGCTTTGCCGTGAGCTGACAAAAATGCACGAAGAGGTCATCCGCACAACGCTTTCACAGGCGGTGGAGATGTACAAGGACGTTAAGCCGAAAGGCGAATTTGTGCTGGTCATCGAGGGTGCGAACGAGAGCGAGCTTTCTGCGGCAGAGACTATCGACGAGGCACTTGAACAGGTCAGAGCGCTTGTTGAAAAGGGAATGCGGGGCGCAGATGCCTGCAAGCAGATAGCAAAAGCAACGGGATTCTCAAAAGGCGAGC
This sequence comes from uncultured Clostridia bacterium, assembly GCA_947302065.1. Classification (GTDB taxonomy): domain Bacteria; phylum Bacillota; class Clostridia; order Oscillospirales; family Ruminococcaceae; genus Hominimerdicola. The sequence continues at coordinate 3,537 of CAMYUO010000269.1, forward strand.
TTTACACAAAACTTCTGGAAGAAAAAGAATAATAACAGGTTTTTCGGTCAAGCCTTTTCTCGTAAAAAAAGGCTTGCGGGTCAAGGGCAGCGCCCTTGTCGCTGACCGCAGTCAGCGAA
>CAMYUO010000270.1 GCA_947302065.1 uncultured Clostridia bacterium
TATATAGGTAGTATACTACATAAATTTATATTTGTCAAGAGGGAATATGCGTATTTGTTTGCGAAAGCAAAAAGGCTGAAGCAGATCGTTCTGCACCAGCCTTGTTTATTGACATATATAATTGGTATTTGAAACGCTCGGGGTTTTGCTCAGGCATTTTTCTCAACTGTAATAATGCATCTTGGCTCTTTTGTAACATAGTTTATTGATGCCGCCAGTGTCTGAGCGCTCACTCTCATAAGGCTGCGTCCGCCATTCCCGAAATACGGGTCTGCATAGTAGAAATACAGTTCACCGCCTATGTATTCGTATCCGCAGATAACAACAAAGTGTGCAGGCGAATCCTTCTGCGCAACGATCCTGCCCGATCGGTAGCTTGAAACGACTATGCTGCGCTGACCGTTATCGATAAGATTTTTGAGTATAGATGTCGGATCAGTGCCGTAATGATCGGTTGCCTTGACCGTGCCGCCCGAGTAGCTCTCTATCAGTTTCATGAGGTTCGGCGCTGTGATGCCGCCGCCGCTTGTCAGGCTGCCCTGATCGTTGAGCTTGTTCTGTTCGCAGAAAACGATCATTTCGTCCTTTGTCCATTTCATTCCGAGCTGATAGTTTGCAAGTATCGTTGCCGTGGTCGGACCGCAGGCTTTTTTGCCGTAGATGTCGCCGCCCATCTGTCCTATCGCTGCCGTTTCGAGTATCTTTGCACCCGTCTGCTCGATCACACAGCTGCGTGCGATCAGATATTCACGATAGCGGTAATTTATCACAACATATCCGTCATAGTTCGGGTCATAATGTCCCGAATAATAGCTGCCTGCATCTATCGTTCCGACTTTGTTCTTGTTTTTATCCCGAAGATTTGTCGTATCGGGGAAGTAATACAGCTTTGAAGATGTGTCGCTCTTGTCGAAATTTTCTGGCGCAGTTGTTGTCTGTGTCGGTTTTGCCGCAGCAGCTGTCGCTTGGCTCTGAACGGAAGTTTCACTTGGCTGGGTAGTCGCCTGTGTGGTCGTTGTTTCCTCGGTCGTCTCGGGTACTGCCTGCGTTTGCTGATCGGTCGTGGTTTCTGTAAGATCTGTTACTGCGCTTGCGTCTGCTGTTGTCTGCCTGGCACTGTCCTTTGCTGTTGGCTGAGTAATAACAGTAGTCCGCTGAGTCTTTTTCTCCTTATTAGCAGTGTTCTCCCCACCGCAGCCTGCCGCACAAAGCGCAATGCATATGCTCATTACTGCTGCAATTATTTTTCTCATTGTTTTCTCCTCCTGATTTTGTTTTTCAACTATATATTCGCAGCGACTTTCGGTTTTCACTCACTGTTTTTTTGAAAAATGCAAATATTTTTTTATGCGGTGAGGATAGCTTTGGTCTTGCTATATTCATAATTGTATGATATTATAAATGCTGGATCAAAAAAAGTTTTTGGAATAATGAGCGAAAACAAAGTTTCACTGCGAATATATAAGTGAAAGGACCTTTCAAAGAATAGAGATGAGAAATATGACAGACGAAGAGCTTCTCAGGCGGATGCGCCTTGACGATCAGAAAGCTTTCGAAGCTATTATGGATAAGTACAGGCGGTATGTGGAATATATCGTTGGGCGGATGATAAACACCGCAAGCGACAAAGAAGAAGCAGTTATGGATACATTTTATAATGTGTGGAACAAAAGGAATGTAATTGATCTGAACAAGATGAGCCTCAAAAGCTATATATCCATGACCGCTTCAAGCTGCACGGTCGATAAGCTCAGGCGGATAACCAAGGGCAAGCCTGTCGATCCTATCGAGGATGATCTTGAGCTTGATCTGGATCTTGAAGACGAGACTGCAAGAAGGCTCAACCTTGACATCATAAAAAGAGTTGTGCAGGCAATGCCTTCTCCCGACCGTGAGATATTCATCGACCGCTACTATTTCGAGCTTGATGTCAAGCAGATAGCAAAGCGCAGGAATGTGCCGGAGAAAAAAGTCTGGAACATACTTTCCCGAAGAAAGAATAAACTCAGAAAGGAACTTATCAGGGGAGGTGTAACCTTATGAGTAAGCTTACAGAATTGATGAAGCAGATCCCGCTAGATGAACTTATGGGAGACACTGACCAATTTACTAACGACGCAGAAAATAATATAACAGAAAGAAAGATAACGCAGACAACGGCAGAACCTGAAATGAACAATGAAAGAACGGGAACGATAAAGCAATCGGGTGCTTACGTCAAGCGTTCGGGCGTTCTGGTATCCGTGGCAGCTATCGCAATCGTTGCGATAGGCGGTGCATTTGCATATTTTATGCTTTCAAAGAACAGACCTGAGGTTTACAGTGCAGACTCAAGCTCATCGGCAGTACAGGTCACCTCACAGTCCTCCTCCCAAATACCGAGCGCAACGAACAAGGCTATCCTTGAACAATACATCAGCAGCAAGCCCGAGCTGAAGCAGGACGGCAGCTTTGACAGCACGCTGGACTTTTTCGATGTTGATGCAAACTGCGGCTACGGTCTTTACAGAGGCAGAGAAGGGAAGTGTACACTGCTGCGGGTGAGCGGCGGCAAGGTCACCGAGTACAGCGAGCTTAATGGGATAAATGACGGACGCAAATTCGAGCTGCCATACAATGTGTACGGAACGCAGATCTTTGAAATGGGCGGCGGCAAGTATGCCGCACTGCTGACGGAGATCATAAACGATGACGGCTACTATCCCGCAGTGACGATACTGAAGGTCGATGGTGATGAGCCTGCTTGTGCGGGCATCGGACACTGCCGTGTGACTATGGAAAAATACTGTAAAGGTTCGGAATACGCTGAGTTTGATGTGAACAAGTACCCCACGAGAGTAATAAGCCTTAAAGATGTTTTTAAGGTCAGAGATGACGGCGTTACCATTGACGGTATAGAGTATAGCTTAGAGAACGGAGATTTTGTCCCTGCGTACCGTGTAAATCTCGAGAGTTTTATCAACCACAAGACGGATCATGACAAACTCGAGATCCTGAGTGCATTTACTTTCACCAATGATGACAAATACGGATATGGCGCTTACTATGACCGTTCGGCAGGCAGGAGCGTGCTTTGTAAGATCAGCGGTCAGACCGTGGTCGAGCACCCGGACAAACTCTTTACAAACGACAGCAGAATGTCCATCACGGGCAGGATATATAATATGCAAAGTTACCGTGTCGTCGGCGATAAAGAGCTGCTCGTGATACTTGCGGACAAGGTCACAAACGGCGGTGTTGCTCCGATGATAGTTTTGCTTGACATCACGAGCGAATCACCCTGCGCAGTAATGAGCGAGCCTATAATGATAGATATGACCCACTACGACAAGAATGCCAAGACGACCAAAGACGGCGATACCGTTATCTATCAGGTAAGCAATTTTGATGACACTATCTGGACTTATGTGCAGACCACGGACAAGGGCTTGCGCATCGACGGGAAGCTTTACAAGATCGAGAATGGCAAGCTTATCGAAGATACTTATCCGGTGTAATGGAAATAAACATGGGAGAATGGTTTATATGGAATTAAAAACACTTAATGAAAAACTGTCTGTCTGCAAAGTTGCAGATGTTTCAGATATTGACCTGACAGCGGATATTTATTTTATCGGAAAAACAGATGAAGAACTATCGC
>CAMYUO010000271.1 GCA_947302065.1 uncultured Clostridia bacterium
CCATGAACTCGTTCCACTTTTCAAGGCACTCCCCTGCGGGAACGGTCGGTTTGAACGAGATATCATAATCTGCGCTCTTTATCTCGGTGTGCTTATGCACGGGCTGAGAAACACTGATGACCTCGATTCCCTCGGGGCATTTGTCACCCAGCTGCTTTGCGACCTGCTCATTGCCGAGCTTTTCGGTCAGCGCAAAGTCCATTATCTCTACCCTGCTGTCAGTGCCGAGCGGCAGCGCCAGCGGAAACATTATATAAACGTGCGGATTGAAGCCCTGCGTATGCCACACGGGCAGCTTCGAGCGCTTGATTATGCGCTGCATAGAGCGCATGAAATCGAGGTGCGAGATGTATTTTGCACGCCCGAACTTTGCATAGACGACTCTGTAATCGAACTTTTCTATTTGCAGGGTCGAAAGCTTAGGTGTTATGTTTTGCGCCACAATACACACCTCCGTATTCTTTCTTTATGCCGCAGCCCGAACAGCCCTCTTTGCAGTTGCGGGTGGTCTGTGCGGCGTGAGCCTTTTTGTTCTCACGCACGAAAAACTCGTGCGAAACGAGATAGTCAAGGTGAGACCACGGTGCGACCTCGTCATAGCTGCGGCGGCGGTTTGCATAGAACTTGGTATCTATGCCGCACTCGTCAAACGCCTCCATCCACTTGTCAAACTTGAAATGCTCGTCCCAGCCGTCAAGATAGCAGCCTTTTTTCCAGGCTGTATAGATGACCTTGCAGAGCTTTCTGTCGCCTCTTGCGAGGACAGCCTCAAGGATAGAGTTTTTCTGCATATGGGTGGAGACCCTTATCTTCTTGGTCGTAACGCTTCTTAAAAGGTGTGCCTGTTTTTCAAGTATCTGCTCGGGAGTGTCCTGCGGCTCAAATTCAAACGGTGTGAACGGCTTTGGCACGAACGTTGCCGTTGATATAGACACCTGCAATCCCTTGCCTCGTTTTTCCTTGGGCACTTCAAAATACAGGTCAACGACCTTTTGCGCAAGCTGTGCGATGCCCACAACATCATCGAGAGTTTCGTCCGGCAGACCGAGCATAAAATACAGCTTTACCGTTGCATAGCCGCCTTCGAATGCGGTGCGGCAGGTGCGCAGTATCTCGTCCTCGGTGAGATTTTTGTTTATGACATCACGCAGACGCTGAGTTCCTGCCTCGGGCGCAAAGGTAAGTCCGCTCTTTCGCACGGAAGCTATCTTTTCGAGCAGCTCGTCGCTGAACGTGTCCACGCGCAGAGACGGAAGCGCAAGGTTTATCTGTTCACCGTCGGTATAATCGACAAGGCTTGAAAGCAGTTCATTAATCTTTGTGTGGTCGCTGGTCGAAAGCGACGACAGCGAGACCTCCTCATAGCCTGTCTGTTCGCACAGACATTTGGTTTCATATTTTATGGTGTCTATGCTTTTTTCTCTGAACGGGCGGTAGATAAAACCTGCCTGGCAGAATCGGCAGCCTCTTATGCAGCCTCGCAGCACCTCAACAACTGCTCTGTCGTGGACTATCTGCGTGAACGGGACAACGAATGCCTCGGGATAATACACATTGTCAAAGTCCGAAATGACACGTTTTCTTATCCTTGCAGGTGCTTGCTCTATATTCGGCGTGATAGCTTTCACCGTACCGTCGTCGTTATAGGTGACATCGTAGAATCTCGGCACATACACTCCCTCGAGTTTTACAGCTTCCTTGAGAAACTCAAGCTTGGTGCAGCCTTTGCGTTTCATATTTTCATAAAGCTCGAGCAGTTCTATGTTGACCTCTTCACCCTCACCGATTATGAACAGGTCAAAAAAGTCTGCCATAGGCTCGGGATTGCACACGCACGGACCACCGCCGACAACTATCGGCATAGTGTCGTCACGCTCAGCGGCAAGCACGGGGATTCCTGCAAGGTCGAGCATTTCAAGCATGTTGTTATAGGATAGCTCATATTGCAGAGTAAAGCCGACAAAGTCGAACTCGGTCAGCGGGTCAAGGCTCTCAAGGGCATACAGCGGGATATTGTTCTCACGCAAAAGCGCCTCAAAATCCGTTTCGGGCATAAAGCAGCGCTCGCACCACCAGTTCTCACGCTGATTTTTCAGACCGTAGAGTATCTTCATGCCGAGATGTGACATTCCGACGTCATATGTATCGGGAAAGCAGAAAGCAAAGCGCACATCGACCTTGGACTTATCCTTGACGATGCTTCCGACCTCTCCGCCGATATATCTCGCAGGCTTCTGTGCTTTTAACAAAAGCCTTTCAATACGTTCTTTCATTGTCTGCACGGTCAAGCCCTCCTTGCTTTTTTCGCTATTCATATGATAGCACAAAACGGCGTTTTTGTAAAGTCACGAGGCAAAAATGCTCATGCACATAAAGCAAAGCACACACAGCAGTGACGGACTTATGCCGCCGAAAACCATAGCCGTCACGGCAAGTGCGGCAACGAGCAGTGCAAACACCGCCTTTACGGCTTTGGCTTTGCCCGGTGCGAGCATCAGGTCGATGAGCCTTCCGCCGTCGAGAAAACCGACAGGCAGCAGATTGAATCCGCCGAGCAGCAGATTGGTCTGCACAAAGAAAGTCAGCCTTCCGGACGTGATACAGCCTGCAAAGGCAAGCAGAAAATTGACTGCGCAGCCGCTTGCAAGGATAAAAGCGTCTTTTGCAAAGCTGTTGAGCCGATGCGGCGAGGACAGCCTGATGCCGCCGCCGTAAAGGGTAAGCTCGGTCGGCTTGCATGAGCAAAGCAGCATCGCAGTGATGTGACCGCATTCGTGCAGTCCGCAGCAGGCAAGCATTAGAAGTATTCTCCCCGACTCACTCCCGAGCAAACAAGTCAAAGAAATGACCGCAAAGAACGAAAAGCACAGTCTGACCTTCACGCCCGAGAACTCAAACACAAACAAAAACATCACCCCTAAAGCCTATGCTCCCGGGGTGATGTGTATTCATATCAGATAAGAGGTATTATATGCTTTTCGATAAACTCGACACGGTCGAAGATGCGTGGTTTGAATGTGCCTGTGACGCCGACGGATATGCCTTTTTCTTTGTCGGCATAGATGATATTCCCGCCGTCGCCTATCGCCGCAAAGACCTCTCTGTCCTTGTGCGGTCTGTACCACAGGTAGCCGTAGATCATATATCCGAACCTCTCGCCAAGCTCGATGTGAGGCGCGGTCATTTCGTTTATCCATTCCTGCGATACTACCCTTTTGCCGCCGTATTCGCCGCCGCAGAGCACGAGCTGTCCGAGTTTTGCCATATCCTTTGCAGAGAGCGTCAGACCCCAGCCTGCCGTCGGTGAACCTTGCGGCTCGCAGTACCATTCGTGTTTGCGCGGGTCTTTGTTCATCAGAAAATCGAACTGGTCTTCTTTGCTGCTGTCACCGTGAGAAACAGTCTTGGGTATGCCAAGCGGCGAGAACAGAAACTCGTTTGCAAAGTCTATGCAGTTCATGCCCGATGCCTTTTCGATAACGCCAGTGAGTATCTGCAAGCCGAGCGATGTGTACCTGAATTCGCCTGTTATGCCGCCGCGTCCGCCAAGCAGGTCGAGCGCTGCCTTTGTCCAGTCGTCACTTGTGCAGACCTTTGTC
>CAMYUO010000272.1 GCA_947302065.1 uncultured Clostridia bacterium
GCAAGACCGACTGCGCCGCCGACATTAACAGTGCCTGCCTCGAATTTGTGCGGCAGCTCTGCATATGTTGCATCTTCACGGGTGACATATTCTATCATCTCACCGCCCGAAAGGAATGGCGGCATTTTTTCAAGCAGCGCCTGCTTTGCGTACAGCACGCCGATGCCCATTGGTGCGAGCATTTTGTGACCCGAGAAAGCAAGGAAATCAACATCGAGATCCTGCACGTCAACAGGAATGTGAGGTACGCTCTGTGCTCCGTCGCAGACGATGAGCGTTCCGTTTTCGTGTGCGATCTGCGCAAACTCTTTGATAGGATTGAGTCTGCCGAACACGTTGGATATCTGTGCGATTGCAAATAGTTTTGTGTTTGGCGTGAGTGCCTTTTTCAGATCCTCAGCTGTGTATTTTCCGCTTTTGTCACATTCGAGAAAATTGAGCTTTGCACCTTTCTGCTTTGCAAGCATCTGCCACGGCAGCAGGTCGGAGTGATGCTCTGATATCGCAACGAGTATTTCGTCGCCCTGCGTGATATTTGCCTGACCCCAGCTGAAAGCGATAAGGTTAAGGCTCTCGGTCGCATTGCGTGTGAAGATTATCTCTTTTGTGCTTGCTGCGCCGATGAATTTTCTCACGCTCTCACGGGAATTCTCATAGGCATCTGTTGCCTTGACACTCAGCTCGTAAAGACCTCTGAGCGGATTTGCGTTTTCTTCATTGTAGTATTTCACTGCAGCGTCGATGACCCTTTTTGGCTTTTGCTGCGTGGCGGAATTGTCAAGGTAGACAAGACCTTTGTATTTTTCAAAAACAGGGAAGTTCTCTTTTCCCAGCAGTTTGTTATTCATCTTCATTACCTCTTCCGAGTGTTGAATTTATGCGGCTCTGTGTCTGTTCATCACCGATAGTGCCGACTATCTGCGCTATCTTTGACTGCGCCATGAGCTGTGCTATTTTTTCATCGGGAATGCCTCTTGACTGCATATAGAAGATGTGTGCCTCATCGACACGCCCGATAGATGCGCCATGGCTTCCCTCTACGTCTTCCTCTGCGCACAGGATAAGTGGAACGGTCTTGTTGATGACCTTGTCACCGATGAGCAGAACATCCTCGTTTTCTGCTCCGACAGCGCCAGCCGAGCCGTTTACAAAGTCGATAGTGCCCTTGAATATCTTGCTTGAAGCACCGTCCATAACGCCTTTTGCGGTTATGCTTGACTTAGTCTTTCTGCCAAGGTGCTTGGCGTTGAGATTGATGTCAAGCTTGTCATCTCCGCCGAGCAGATATCCGATATTTGCTGTGAACTCAGACTTTCTGCCCGAAAGAACGGTATCTATCTCGCTGACGGTATCGGCTGTGCCGAGATAGAGCTGGACAAGCTCAAATTGTGCGCTGTCTTCAAGCTTTGCGCTGACGCTTGCAACGGTCTGTGCTTTGCTTTCAAACACCTGCACCAGCTTGACCGACGAGCCTTGTTTAACGTCAACGCTTGTCTTTATCTGTGCACTTTGATCTGCGCCGATGAACATGACTGCGGACTTGCTGTCACCGCCGTCGGCAGTTATTTCAAAAGCCGAATCAGATGAAATGTCTATGCTCGTTTTTGGCTCTGTGAGAGCGACAGTTTGTACATCAATTTCAGCAAGCTCTCTTTGTGTATCGTTTACTCCCAGCCACGAATAAGTCGGAACAGGGAGTGTGTTCAGTTTAACATTACTCATTTATCTCACCCTATGCTTCCGTGCATCTCAAGACCGATGAGATTGTTCATCTCCATCGCATATTCAAGCGGAAGCTCCTTTGAAACATTGTCTGCAAAGCCTCTGACTATCATCGCCTTTGCATCTTCCTCGCTCATTCCGCGGCTCATCAGGTAGAACACCGACTCGTCGCTTATGCGTCCTATCTTTGCCTCGTGACCGACATCTGCCCACTTTGTGCGGATATCCATTGCAGGTATCGTGTCTGAGCGTGATATCCTGTCGAGCATCAGCGATTCGCAGCTTACGGCGCTCTTGCTGCCGTGTGCGTTTTCCTTGATGACAACGGCACTTCTGAAGGTGCTTATGCCGCCCGATTTGCTGATGGATTTTGTGTTCATATACGATGATGTATTCGGTGCATTGTGGACTATCTTTGCGCCTGTGTCGAGGTTCTGTCCCTCACCTGCAAAGGTTATTCCGGTGAACTCTGCACGGGCGCCCTCACCGTTAAGAATGCTCATCGGGTAGAGGTATGAAACGTGCGAGCCGAAACTGCCTGATACCCACTCGACCTTGCCGCCCTCAGCAACGAGAGCACGCTTGGTATTTAGGTTGTACATATTCTTTGACCAGTTCTCGATAGTAGAGTAGCGCAGGGTAGCGCCCTTGCCTACGAACAGCTCAACGCAGCCTGCGTGAAGTCCTGCCTCGTAGTATTTCGGTGCGCTGCAGCCCTCGATAAAGTGCAGATAGGAGTCTTCCTCGAGGATTATGAGCGTGTGCTCAAACTGTCCTGCACCCTTGGCGTTTAGTCTGAAATATGACTGCAAGGGTATCTCGAGCTTTACTCCTTTCGGAACGTAAACGAACGAGCCGCCCGACCATACTGCGCCGTGCAGAGCCGCAAACTTGTGGTCTGTCGGCGGAACGAGCTTCATAAAGTGCGACTTTATTATCTCTGCGTATCTTTCATCGTGCATCGCACTTTCAAGGTCTGTGTAAACGACACCCGACTGTGCGACCTCTTTTCTGACGTTGTGGTAGACAAGCTCGCTGTCATACTGTGCGCCGACACCTGCGAGCGATTCACGCTCTGCCTGCGGTATGCCGAGGTTCTCGAATGTCTTTTTGATATCGTCGGGAACGTCGTTCCAGTCGGTGTTCATACGGCTTTTCTGTCTGATGTATGTGACGATCTTGTCTACGTCGAGCTCATCTATCGACGGACCCCACTCGACCATTTTTGTCTTGTTGTATATGTCGAGCGAATGCTGTCTGAACTGTCTCATCCAGTCGGGGTCGTTCTTTTCTGTTGAAAGCTCGTCAAGTATCTCTGCGGTCAGACCGCTGCCGAGGAAGTCGCTTTCGTCCTCTTCAAATCTGAAATCATAACGTGAGCGGTCGATGTCCGCAACTATTGTTTTCTCTTTCATTTGCTCACTTCCCGATATATTTGTCAAATCCGTTTGTTATCACATCGTCCACAAGCTCTGCGCCGCCGTGTGCAGCTATCTTTCCTGCCGAAAGGATATGCGTTTTGTCAACGGTGAGCGATTCAAGTATCCTTGTGTTGTGTGTTATAACGAGCAGGGAACCGCCCGTGCGTTTTTTGTATTCGTCGATGCCCTTTGAAACTGTCTTTACTGCGTCAACGTCAAGACCCGAATCGGTCTCGTCGAGGATCGCAAGCTTCGGCTCGAGCATCAGCAGCTGGAGTATCTCGGCTTTCTTTTTCTCACCGCCTGAGAATCCTACGTTGAGGTCTCTGTCAGCATAGGCGCTGTCCATATTCAGAAGCTCCATTGCGGCTTTGAGTTTCTTTTTGAAATCCCACAGCTTCATATGCTTGCCTGTTATCTGTTCAAGTGAA
>CAMYUO010000273.1 GCA_947302065.1 uncultured Clostridia bacterium
CGTCCGAGCACAGAAGAACAGAGAAATTATCGTATTCTTCAAGCTCAAAATAGTCAACGTCTACGTCGGCTTCAACACCAACGGCTCTCGTGATAACGTTGCGCAGCTCATGGGTCTCCCTTTCTTCTGCTGTTATCTCACCGTTTCGGTAAAGCATCTCGACATAAGTGTGATCGGTAGTGATCTGCTTGATGCCTTCTTTATCGAGCAAATATGCACGGCTGTCACCAACGCTCACCACATAGATCTTCTTGTTCACGACCAATGCAGCGACTACCGTAGTTCCCATACCGTTCTTTTCAATGTCTGCTTTGCTGCTTTCATAAACCACAGTATTGGCATAATGAACAGAAGTGAGCATCATATTCCTTATAGAGTTTTCAGACATTTCACAGCGGAAATTCTCCTTGACTCTTTTAACGATAGAATCTATTGCGAGCTGACTTGCAACTCCACCCGAGGAAGCTCCTCCCATTCCATCGCAAACGATAGCCACAGAAACGTTTTCACCGAGGAACTCAGTATAAACTCTGTCCTGATTCTCGCTTCGTTTCATACCAATATCGGTTTTTGAAGAAATAAACAAGCAATTCACCACCCTTCAATGTAGGTCTTGCATTTATTGATAAGATCAATGCATTCGATACATCAGATCTCATATTCTCTCCTTAACTGACCGCAGGCTGCATCTATATCTGCACCAAGGGTCCTTCTTACTGTTGCGTTCATCCCAAGCTCTTCAAGATATTTCTGGAATCTGTAAGCAGATTTCCTGTCTGAATGGAAATCACGTTCCTTTATCTTGTTGACAGGGATAAGATTTATGTGACAGGTAAAGTTTTTGAGCAGTTTAGCAAGCTCCTCAGCATCCTTTCTGCTGTCGTTATGTCCGCTGATAAGTGAATACTCAAATGATATTCTCCTGCCTGTCACGCTGAAATAATACTTGCAGGCTTGTATCAGCTCATTAATATCATATTTATCATTGATCGGCATTATCTCACTTCTCGCCTTGTTGTTTGTCGAATGAAGAGAGATAGAAAGCGTTATGCCGAGCTTGAGCTCAGCAAGTTCATATATCCTCGGAACTATGCCGCATGTTGATACTGACACATGCCGCAGCGACATATTCATACCCTGCGGACAGGATACCAACCTGAGAAAATTAACTACATTATCATAGTTGTCAAGCGGTTCACCTATACCCATCAGCACAGCACCGCCTATCTTGCGGCCGCTGAGTCGCTGAGCCTCATATATCTGCATCAGGATCTCCGAACTTGTCAGGTCTCTTTTATAGCCTGCGATAGTCGAAGCACAGAATCTGCAGCCCATCTTGCATCCTACCTGAGTAGACACGCAAATAGTGTTTCCGTGCTCATATTCCATAAGCACAGATTCAATATGATTGCCATCAGAAAGCTCATATAAATATTTTACCGTATTATCGGTACAAGATTCAAGCTTTTTGACCGCAAATAGTGATTTTAAACAAAACGAATCATTCAATTTACTGCGAAGTTGTGCAGAAATATCAGTCATTTCATCAAAACTTTTCACCTGTTTTACGTGAAGCCAGCTAAAGATCTGTTTAGCTCTGAATTTCTTCTCACCGAGCTCAACTATCTTTGCCTCAAGTTCATCGGGCAAAAGCGCAAGAATATCTATTTTTCCGTTTGCATCATAGGTCAGCAAGCGATCACCCTATTTTCTTAAACTTAGCAATGAAAAATCCGTCTGAGTTATATGTGCTTGGAGTAAAAGTCAATCTTGACCTGTCCTTATCAACACCAAAGCAGCTGCCTAGTTTGCAGGGAGCAAAATCAGGATGTCTTTTAAGGAAATCGGACACAACATTATCATTCTCCGCACGAGAGAGCGTGCAGGTCGAATAAACGAGTATCCCACCTCGTTTTACGTATTTGCTTGATGTATCAAGGATCACTGCCTGTATATCCGGCAGTCTTTCAAAATCACTCGGATCCTTGTATTTTATCTCGGGCTTGCGGCGAATAACGCCAAGTCCCGAGCACGGAACATCACATAATACCTTATTAGCCATCGGCATGTCTTTAAGGAATTCCTTAGCATCATTTGCACGGGCACGTATACTTTTGAGACCAAGACGCTTAGCACCTGAACGGATAAGCTTTACCCTGTTTTCATGCAAATCGAATGCATAGACCGTTCCCTTGTCTTTCATATGCTCGGCAATTGTAAAAGTCTTTCCGCCCGGAGCAGCACACATGTCAAGTACAACATCGTTTTCCTGCGGATCGAGTGCAGCAACGCAGAACTGGCAAGCGATATCCTGAACGTGTATCCTGCCGTTTTTATATGCGTTAGTCTGTTCAACACTGCCGGGGAGATGCAGAATAAGGCAGTCCGGAAGAACTTTGACCACTTCGTAGCCTATTCCTTCATCTGACAGCATTTTCAGCGTGTCCTCGAGCGGTGCATGCACCGTATTGACCCTTACGGTAGTCGGAGGCTGACCAATTGATGTTCTTAGAACATCCAGACATATTGCATTATTATATTCTCTAAGCAGCTTTTTTACAAGCCACAGTGGGCAGGAATAGTCGATCGTCATCTGATCAACAGACGAACTTCTTGCAGGCAGTTTCTTGCCCGATCGGATAAACTCTCTAAGCAGAGCGTTTACGAATCCTGCAGCATTGGGCTTTCTGCTGTTTTTTGCAAGTTTAACGCTCTCATCAACAGCAGCGTTGTCGGGAACAGAGTCCATATAAAGCAGCTGATATAAAGCGATCCTGAGAATGTTGCGGATCTCATTGCTTATTCTCTGGCTCTTTTTAGCCGAAAACTCCCTGATTATCTCATCAAGCGTATACTGCCATTCGACTACGCCGTAAAACAGCGCAGAAGCGAACTTTCTTTCCTGAGCAGTCAAGTCATTTCTGCAAAGCGAATCGGATAACAATATATTAGAATATGCATTATTATCGTCCATTCTTGTCAGCAGTTTGACGACAAGCTTACGAGTATTTACCATATTTTACTCCACACCAAGTACGGTTCCCGATTCTATCGGCTTTCCTCTGAGGTAATCCTCTGATCTCATACGCTTTGAGCCTTCTGCCTGCACCTCAGTGAATCTGAGCACACCGTCGGCACAGCTGACACAGAATTTATCAGTATCGACGACTGTTCCGGGCTGCTTGCCGGAAGGCTTGGTGCTAACTATCTCGGATCTGTATACTTTAAGGCGCTTGCCGCAAAGCAAAGTTGTAGCGCAAGGCCAGTCAGAAAGACCGCAGATCGTTTTATGAACCTGTTTTACAGGCTTTGAAAAATCTATAACACACATATCTTTTGTGAGCATAGATGCGTATGTAGCTAAACTATCATCCTGCTTAACAGGCGTTATCCCGCCTTTTTCAAGCTGTTCAAGTGTCTTTACAAGAAGCTCGGCACCGATTTCGGCGAGGAGCGCGAGGAGCGGTTCCGCCGCGACTTCGAGCGCACGAAAAACGAGCTTCAGACAGAGCGCCACTACAAGGTGTTCAAGGAGCGGCTCAACGCCGCCGGTTTCAAGTTCCACCTTGA
>CAMYUO010000274.1 GCA_947302065.1 uncultured Clostridia bacterium
CCGGGTATCCTTTTCCTCATTGCTCATATTATCACGCTCCTGATAAAAATTGGGGAGGCGCACTGCGCCATATTATCAATACCCAATCATTATAACATAACGCTTTACAAAATACAACAATAAACAAAGAATTGTTACAACTTCACAAAGGTTTTTTATCACATCTTCACGGTGGGTAATAAAAAAGTGCTGAAAACAGCACTTTTATCTTACATCTTATCTCTTATTTCTGACATCTTCCCTCTCACCCCTAAAAGTGAGCCTGCCTGTAAGCCGAGTTTTGTCGAGTACGGTAATCTATCTACTCCGTGCGTCGCCGCACGGCTCTAGCCACCTATGACCGTAAGCCTGACGAGCAGCCATTGACTTACGCATCACCATTGGTGTTGCATCGGATAAGGTTTACATGGCAGCGGCATCTCTGCCGCTCCGGTGGGCTCTTACCCCGCCTTTCCACCCTTACCGCATAAAGCGGCGGTATATCTCTGTTGCACTTGCTCGGAGGTCGCCCTCGGCTGACGTTATCAGCTATCCTGCTCTGTGATGCTCGGACTTTCCTCATGAACTAAGGCGTTCACGCTACCGTACAGCATGCTCACTTTTAGAGGTGAGAGGTATGAATATCAAAAATTAAGAGTGAATAACGAATAGTGAATAGAAATCGTGTCGGCTTTGCCGACGGTATGCCCATTCGGGCACAAAGATCAATAACTGTGCAGAACTATTACAGCAGCTTAAAGCGGTACTTTTGCTTTGCCTGACCGCTGCGTGCTTTGAGCACAGGGCTGTGCTTGAGCACGAATCTTACAGCTTTTCTGTGGTTGGTTATGGTGACGGTCTTATGTGTGCCGCCTGCCTCGCCGTCTGTCGTCCACGGTATGCCGTGCTCATTTGTAAATGTCACGCTCGATGTTTTGAATGTCACAAAGTATCTTTCTGACAGCTTGTCGCTGAGTATCTCTGCGATGATACTGCTTAGCTCGATAGGGTCTTTCGGTGTTTTGATGAGAACGACCTCGAAAAGTCCGTCGTTGAAGCAGACATCTTTTGAGATGAGCATTCTCATACCGCCGATAGAGCGTGAATTTGAGATAAGCCCGACGATAAAATCGCCCGTGAACTTTTTGCCGTCATGCTCGACGGTCACTATCTGTCCCGATATCTTCGGCAGGGCTTTGAGTGCCTCGACGATATAAGCAGCATGACCGAGCCTGTTTTTCATGTTCTGCGGAGTCATATATGAAACATCGGTAAATGCACCGAAACCTGCAACATAAACAAAGTATTTATCATTGAACTGACCGATATCGCAGTCGTAGTATTTTCCGCTCATTATAGCAGATGCTGCGGCTTTCATCTTGTTTGAGATGCCGAGCGAGTTTGCAAAATCGTTGGTCGAGCCGGCAGGTATGTATCCAAGCGGTATTTTCAGCTCGGGAGTCTGCTCACGCAGCTTCATAAGTGCGCTGACAGCCTCTGAAAGAGTGCCGTCGCCGCCCGAAACAACGATGAGGTCATACTCTCTGCCGTCACTGACTATCTTTTCATAGCCGTCCCTCGGCGCCTGCGTTGCATATGAGAGCACCTCGTAGCCGCCTGCGGTGAAAAGGTCGATTATGCTGCACAGGTTTTCCTTGATGTGTCCCTTGCCTGCGTGCGGATTGAATACAAACAACAGTTTTTTCATTTGCGATTACCCCTTATCTCCTAAAGTTTATTTTCTATTTTTCTTTTGTTCCTTTTTGCAAACTGACCGTCGGTCAGCGATTAGCACAGATATTATAACACATTTCGCCCGCTTATGTCAATATCGGAGTTGTTTACAAATTATACTTTACATTTGCACTGCGTTATGATATAATATCAAAAGTATGCGTTTGAATACATTTATTAATGTATATTCATTAAAAGGGGAAATCTGTTTTGTTTACAAAATATCTTCTGACATTTCTGATATCAATGGTACCGCTTGTTGAACTCAGAGGCGGCGTACCGTTCGGAACAGGCATGGGTCTTCCGTGGCACTGGTGCCTTATCGTTTGTATGATAGGAAACATGCTGCCTGTGCCGTTCATATTCTTCTTTGCAAGAAAACTGCTCATATGGGGCAGCAAGAAGAAGGTCGTCGGCAAATTCTGCACATTTTGTCTTAACAAGGGTGAAAAGGGCGGAAAGAAGCTGCAGGAAAAGGCAGGCAAGGGCATATACGTTGCACTTCTGCTGTTTGTCGGCATACCGCTGCCGGGCACGGGTGCGTGGACTGGCACTCTTGCGGCGAGCATACTTGACCTTGACTTTAAAAAGAGCATTCTGGCAGTTATTCTCGGCGTGCTGCTCGCAGGCATCATAATGACTGTGCTCAGTCAGGTGGTCAAGGGCGGGTTCTCGATGTTCTGACAGAAGTAAGAGATAAGATGTAAGAGGTAAGACGTTGGGTCTGATAAAATAACTATGATTCGAGCTTGCAGCGTTTTTCACTGCAAGTTCGTTTACTGTTGCGGGAAACCCTTTTTCAAAAGGGGTCTCCCCAATAACATGTCAAAAGGGTTTCCCGCAACAATAACAAACTTGGTGGTGAGAAAATGGGTGCAGGTCTTATAATAGGTAAGCAGATAATCATAATGTTCATCATACTTGCGCTGGGCGTGATATGCAACCTCAAAGGTCTTATCACAAAGGACGGCACAAAGACGCTGTCGGTGATAGAGCTCAACATCGTTAACCCCGTGCTTATTTTTATGTCCTATCAGACCGACTATGAGCCTGCACTGCTCAAAGGCTTGATGTGGGCGTTTCTGCTGTCGGCTATCTCGTTTGCGGCGGCGATACCGCTTTCGATGCTGTTCGTTCCGAAAAAGAGCCGTTACAGCGTGATTCAGCGCTTTTCGATAATCTATTCAAACTGCGGTTTTATGGGCATTCCGCTTATCAACAATATCTATGGCAGCAAGGGCGTTTTGTATCTGACAGCTTACATCACGCTGTTCAACCTGCTGGTATGGACTCACGGATACATAATGATGAAGGGTCAGAAAGACTTTTCTACGCTGATAAAGGCGGTGCTTTCGCCGTCTGTCATTGCGACGGTGCTGGGATTTGTGTTCTACATCACCAATATCCGCCTGCCCGAGATACCGCACAACGCAATGGAATACATAAGCAACATGAACACGCCGCTTGCGATGCTCATTGCAGGTGCAACGGTGGCGCAGACCAATATCCTAAAAGCGTTCAAGGGTATTGAGATGTACCGTGTCTGCGCTGGAAAGCTTATCATCGTTCCTGCGGTGACGTTTGCACTGGTGTGGCTGACGCCTGCGCCCGACGTGGTCAAAATGGTGGTCACCATCGCAGCAGGCTGTCCCGTGGCAACAACGGGCACGATGTTTGCGATAACAATGGACAGGCATCCGCAGAAATGCTCGGAGTTCTTTGCTGTGACAACAGTGCTCAGCGGCTTGACGCTCCCGCTGCTGACTATGGTCTGTGACAAACTGATATGAGGTGTTCGGTTGGGGGAAACCCTTTTGGAGAAGGGTTATCCCCCAAACCCCTTTCCTAAACCTC
>CAMYUO010000275.1 GCA_947302065.1 uncultured Clostridia bacterium
GCTGGATATCCCAATCGCCCGACCTTGCTGTCGGAGCTGACGGGTCGCTGTTGTTCTGACCGGGCATCATATACACATTTCCCGATGCAAACGGGTCGTTTGCAGGGTCACCGACCGTTCTGCCCGAGCCGTCGCCCGAAAGGAAGCCTGCTGTTCCAAGTCCGCCTGCGGCGATAGTGCCTGCGAGCAGGACGGCAACGAATTTGCCGGTTATTGCACTGCCTGCTGCTGTGACACCGACAGCGCCCGAAGAAACTGCTGCGCCGACGGTCGCTGCACCGACAAAAGTGCCTGCTGCTGTGGTCGCTGCGGCTGTGGTGAATGTTGATGCTGTGGCTGTGCCTGCTGCGGTTGCGGCAGACGCACCGAACGAATTGAGGATAGCCTCGGAAATGGCTTGCGGAACGACTGTCTGCTGAGCCTCCATGCGCAGGATAACTGCGAGCACAGGAACGGCTGCAACGCTGTAAAGCTTGTCGTTGTGCTTTTTCTCGTAGGACAGCACGCCTGCTTTTATCTTCTCTCTTGCAGAGCAGAGTCTTGATGACACGGTTTTGAGCGGGCAATCCATAGCCTCTGCTATCTGCTCGAGCGACAGTTCGTCATAATAGTAAAGTATTATCGTCTGGCGCTGGACATCGGAAAGCTGTTCTGTGATGATGTCCATTATTATCTTGCGCTTGGCAGAATCGGTGACATACTCCTCGGGGATAAAGCTCTCGTCGTCTTTCAGCTCCAGACCCTGCTCGGTCTGCTCATCGAGCGACTCTGCCGCAGGTTTGCGGAAATACTGTCTGCACTTATTGATTGCGATACCGTTGACCCACTGAGGAAACTTTGCACCGTCTTCAAGAGTGTCAAGCTTTTCGAGCGCAGTCATAAAAGTATCCTGCATCACGTCCTTGGCATTGTCCTCGTTTGCAGTCAGCTTGAGTGCGGTAAAGTAAACCGAACGCTGAGTTTCATTATACAGCTTTACAAATGCTTCTTTATTGCCTTGTCTGGTCAGCTCGACCAGTTCACGCCATTGGGATTCGTTCATCTGTCTCTTCCTTTCACGGCTTAGCGTTGTCTGTTTGGCTGCTTTGCACAGAGCAAAGCGATATTGTCAATTCAAAGTATAGCACACCTGATGCCCTGTGTCAATGAAAGTGCGGTGCAAAAGTGACACAAAACCGCAAGATAGTGTATCATTTGGTTTTTCTATTGACTTTTGCAAAAAGGTGGTATATCATATAGGCACAAGGTACACAAGTGTGTCACTTATTTGACAGGAACAAAAGAGAGGAGACAGCAAAATGATAAGCATAAGAAACATCGTTAAAAAGTACCGTTCGGGCAGCGAGGAGATAGCGGCGCTCGGCGGTATCTCGGCGGAGATAAGCGCAGGCGAATTCACGGTAATCCTCGGTCCTTCGGGTTCGGGCAAGAGCACGATGCTCAACATGCTCGGCGGCATGGACAGACCGACCAGCGGACAGATACTCGTCGGCGGCGAGGACATATCCGAGCTTTCGGAGAAAAAGCTGACCGATTACCGCAGAAAGAACGTCGGGTTCGTGTTCCAGTTCTACAACCTCGTCGATAACCTGACGGCATATGAGAATGTCGGCATTGCGGCTGACCTCAACGGCAACACTGACAAGGCTGCCGATGCGCTCAGGGACGTCGGGCTTGAAAAGCGCAGGGATAACTTCCCAAATCAGCTCTCCGGCGGTCAGATGCAGAGAGTCGCTATTGCAAGGGCGGTCGCAAAATCACCCAAGCTGCTGCTTTGAGATGATACGACAGGTGCGCTAGACGTTGCAACGTGCGATATGATTTTCGACCTGCTGAAAATATACTCGCACATCGGCGACAAAGCTGTTGTGTTGGTCACGCACAACCCAGAGGTAGAAAAAATAGCCGACCACGTTATAAAACTGCGTGACGGCATGATAATCGCAGATGAAAGACCTGCAAAAATGACAGACAAAAAAGCGGTATGACAGAACAAAAGCGAGGAGATAACAATGAAATATCTGTTCAGAAAAATGCTGCGCAGTGTGCGGCAGTTCAAATTGCAGTTTGCATCGGTGCTGCTGCTGGCGATGCTGTCGGTGATGATATTCAGCGGTCTTGAGGGCGTTTACAACGGCATTCAGACCAACTTTGACAAGTTCGCCGAGGAGACATCGCTTGCGGACGAGTGGGTTTTCGCATCGTATTTCACGCCCGATGATATCGCAAAGATAGAGAGCATAAGCGGCGTTGACAAGGTGTCACAGAAGCTGCGCATAACAGCCTCGGCAGACGGAAAAGACAGCGAGACGAACTATCTGAGCCTTGACACTGTCGGCAGCGGTGACATCTCGGCGATGAAGCTCACAGACGGAAATGAATATGACCGATCGCTTACGGACAGCATCTGGCTCGACCCCGATTACGCCGAGGAGAACGGCATAAAGCCCGGTCAGAAGATAGACATTACCTATGGAGCAAAGACGGTCAGCCCGACCGTTGAAGGCTTTGCGATGTCAGCAGAAAGGGCGCACTACATCGGCACGAGCGACAACTATATCCCCGAGCACAGCCGCTACGGCTACGGCTTTATGAGCGATGACCTGCCCGATAAGCTCGGCGTGAAGATGCCCTGCAACCTGCTTGAGATAAAGAGCAGCGGCAGCGTACTGAAAGAAAATATCAACGACCTGCTCGGTGAAAGATTCATCGCATATTATGACAGGTCTTCGCTGTTCGATGTTGATTTCGTCAACAACATCGCAGGCAATCTCAGACGTGTATCACTGCTGTTCTCAGCGCTGTTCATACTGCTGTCGGTGCTGTCGATGCGCACGACGATAAAGCGCCTTATCGACGCACAGAGCGGTGACATAACAACGCTCAAGTCACTCGGATATTCGGCACGCAGGCTCACGCTGTACTACTCGCTTTACGGGCTGTTCGTGTCGGTCATCGGCACGGCGCTCGGTTATGCAGGCTCGTTCGCTTTTTCAAAGCTCGTGCTCAGATCGCAGCAGGCAATGGTATCTCTGCCGCAGTGGGACATAAAACACACTCCTTGGTCGCTTGCGGTGATACTGCTCATCGTACTGCTTTCGGTGGCGGCATCGGTGCTCGCCGCAAAAAAGTCACTGCGTGGTCTGCCCGCAGAGAGCGCACAGAAAAAGACCTTGCAAGGCAAGACTACTATTATAGAGCACGCAGGTTTCATCCGCAGGAAAACAGGTTTCGGCATGCGCTGGACCCTGCGTGATGCATCGTCGCACAAGTCACGCATACTGCTCGGCATTGTCAGCGTCTGCGGCAGTTTTATGCTGCTCATCGTCGGCTCGGGCACACCCGATTCTATCGGCTCGATGATCGGCAGGACATACAGCGAGGAGTTTTTGTACGAATATAAACTGACGCTCGGCACATCGAACACTCCCGAGCAGACCGCACAGCTGTGCGATGAGCTTGACGGTCAGCTCGTTCAGACGGTGCAGGGCAGGATAACGTCCGACAGCACAGAGACCTGTTTCAAGCCTGTGACTGTGTTCTCTGACGGCGAGATGCT
>CAMYUO010000276.1 GCA_947302065.1 uncultured Clostridia bacterium
TAATGTCAACGGTACGACAACGGTTCAGGGTACTTCTGACACTAAGGCTGCACCTTCCGTATCGGGTAACATATGGAAATGTAATATCTGCGGCCACGAGAATTCCGGGCAGTTCTGTGCGGAGTGCGGACAGAACAAGGACAACAATGAGAAAATCCTTGATCACGATCTGCTGGCTTTCCAGGCATTTCCGCCTATGCAAATATACACTGAACCCGCAAGAGGTTTACTGTGTGATACGCAAATGGTTAAGCCTATCGACCCGAAATGCGCTGAACCGTGGGTATGCACCAATTGTGAGCATACAAATAAAGGCGGTGAATACTGCTTTAACTGTGGCAAGCCAAACCCTGTTCTGCAAAAGGATAAGGACTGGATATGTCCTGACTGCGGTACGACCGTAAAGGACGGCGCACCGTTCTGTCAGGAATGCGGAAAGAAGAATCCATCGCTTACTAATCGGCAAGCAGCAGCTATGTATGGAAATGATCCGGCAGAACCGTGGAAATGCAATAGATGCGGCTTTGAGAATACAGGCGGTCTTTACTGTGTAAAGTGTGATGCCTCAAAGCTGAATAATAATGGTGTTTTCGGTCAGATACTCGGAACAAGTCAGCAAACTCCCGCAATGGTATCTACGCAGCCTGCGTTTGGTCTTGCCGATCCGCCTGATTTCGTTATGCTGGCGGAGATGCGCAGATTCACTAACAAATCACTGAAAAACGATCAAAGCTTATGCGGCTGCTATACATGCTGCAAGCAGTTTGAATCAAGCGAGATAACCGTATGGAACGATGATTTTGCCGTTTGCCCTTATTGTCAGAGCGATACGGTCATTGCCAAACCAAAGAAAGATACCGATTTTGCCGAATTGCTCGATAAGATGAACAGATTCCATATCAAACTTGAGACAGTTGATGGCTGCAGAAGTGCAAGATGTAAAATCGAAGATGTCGACAAATAAAACAGGAGGCGAACAGAATGAGGATATCACAGGCAGAGCTCAATGAGTTCAATTTTGTAAAACAGATAACACATGATACTATCAATGCAGTATACCCAAAATACTATCCCGCAGGTGCAGTAGATTTCTTTCTGCAGCATCATACGGATGAAAAGATCATCGAGGATATAAAGGCAGGAAAGGTCTATATCCTACAGCTCGATAATGACGAGTATGTCGGCACTGTTACAGTTGACGGCAACGAGATCAAGCGTCTTTTTGTTCTGCCTGAGTATCAGCATCAGGGTCACGGCAGAGCACTTATGGATCATGCCGAGATCGTTATTGCGCAGGAACACCACGAGATAGTTCTAGATGCTTCGCTTCCTGCAAAGAGCATATACAGAAAACGCGGATATGTTGAGACCGAGTATCATATTGTCATTGCGGATAACGGCGATTATCTGTGCTATGACGAGATGCGCAAGGAGGTCTGATTATGGCATCGACCAAGGAATACCTCGATTTCGTTCTCGAACAGCTTTCTGAGCTTGACGGTATCACAAGCCGTGCTATGATGGGCGAGTATGTTCTTTATCATCAGGGCAAGATATTTGGCGGCATATATGACAACAGGTTCCTTGTCAAGCCGACAAAGTCAGCATCAGCGCTTATGCCTCAGGCGCAGAGCGAACTGCCGTATGAGGGTGCGAAACCGATGCTGCTTGTAGATAACATCGAAGATAAAGCGTTTTTGAAAAGACTTGTCGAGGCAATAAGCGCCGAATTACCGCAGCCGAAGAAAATGAACTCGGAGCATAATGATAAAAGCGATTTTGATAAGACCATAGACGATCTTGATGATCTGATACTTATCGATTATATTACTAATGACGGTAATGACAAGGATATCGGCAAGGGCTGCGGTTCACTAATACTTGATGTGTTGTTCGTAGTATTGGTTATATGGTGGCTGCTTGATATGCTGCTTGGCTGATATACGCGTAGAAAAGTACATCTTGAAAAAAAGTGTGAATATTTATGAAAAAAACATTACAAAAACACTTGACTTTATATGCAATATGTTGTATAATTACCTTGTAATAATATCGGTCATACATATTTGTGATATTTTAAGACAGAGTGGTCGTAAAATGCGGCTAATTAACTGATGTTCGTTTCTGGTTACAGGAGCAAACGCCTTCACTATCACCTGAAATCACAGATAGACCTTTATATATTACCTCTGTCATAGGTGGCAAAGGGAGGGAACAATTTTGGCAGAAATTCGTGTTGGAAAAAACGAAACTTTGGATACCGCTCTCAAGCGTTTCAAGAGATCTTGTGCAAGAGATGGCGTTATTGCTGAGGTTCGTAAAAGAGAACACTACGAAAAGCCTTCAGTAAAGCGTAAGAAGAAGTCTGAAGCTGCTCGTAAGCGTAAATACTAATATTGATCAAAACGGGCAAATCTTGCCCGTTTTTTGTTTAGTCAGGAGATTTAAAATGATATTCAGACCGACGTACGTTTTTAATGATATAACAGGCATCACGCCTAAGTTTTTGAAAAGAAAGCACATAAAAGGCATCGTTCTTGATGTTGATAATACATTGACAACGCATAATAACCCCGTACCGCCGCAGTCAAGCCTTGATTGGCTCGCAAGCGTGAAAAAAGCGGGGATAAAGCTTATCATCGTATCAAATAACAAACCGCCGAGGATAGAGCCTTTTGCTAAGATGCTAGACCTTGAATATGTAGCAAATGGCAGAAAGCCTCTTACTTATGGCATTAATGAGGCTGTCAGGAGACTCGGCTTTGAAAAGTGCGATATAGCTGCTATCGGGGACCAGATATTCACCGATATCATGGGTGCAAACCTCGCAGGCATACGTTCCTGCTTCGTTTTCCCGATAGAGCTTGAAACAAGCCTGCCTTTCAGATTCAAAAGAACAATTGAAAAACCGCTTTTGCCAAGCAAGAAGCGTATAATTAAGGAGTTTTGATATGCCTGCAAGATTCGGACCTGCAGGAAACAGCGAAAGCTTTTCTGCAAATTATAAATCAACTATCCAAGCGCCCGGTTATCTTGAACAAATGGGGCTTGACCACTATGAATATCAGTGCGGCAGAGGAGTCAAAGTAACGGATAAGACTGCCTTTGCGCTCAGAGATAAAGCTAAAGAGCATAACATAACACTGTCTCTTCACGCTCCGTATTTTATCTCGCTTTCGAGCATCGAGCCTGAAAAGCGTGACAACAGCATTGATTACATACTTCAGTCCTGCGATGCAGCCCAGAGGCTCGGCGCACAGAGAATAGTTATCCACTCAGGCTCGTGTGCAAAGATCAGCAGGGAAGAGGCTCTTGAGCTTGCGAAGGACACTATCACAAGAGCAAGAAAAGCTGCTGTTCAACAGGGCTTTGAGAATATCATTTTCTGTCCGGAAACAATGGGCAAAGTCAATCAGCTCGGAAATCTTTATATGACCAGCTATTCACTTAAGCCGGTTTCATTTGAGGTTCCAAAGAACAGCACTATTTCCTATCATTATGCAGTTTCCGAAGGGATCAGATTGAACGGTGTAGCTTCTGCAGATGTTAC